>CAZOOU010000029.1:0-11417 GCA_964581495.1 uncultured Haloferacaceae archaeon | reverse complement strand
CCGTGTTGGCCCGCGCCCGTCTCGGCAATGAGTCGGGTTTTGCCGGCGTGTTTGGCCAGCAGGGCCTGACCGAGCGCGTTGTTGAGCTTGTGCGCCCCGCCGTGCAGCAGATCCTCGTGTTTGAAGTAGATTTCCGCGCCGTACATTTCCGAGAGCGTCTCGGCGTAGAAAACGGGCGTCGGTCGACCGCCGTAGTGTTTCAGGTAGTAGTGAAACTCGTCTTGGAACTCCTCGGTTGGGACAACCGACTCAAACGCGTCTGCGAGTTGGGCGAGCGGTTCTTCCAAGGCTTCAGGAACGTGTCGACCACCGAACTCCTCGAACTCTCCGGGCATACAAAAAGTAGATCCAGCCGACCTATGAGTGTTATTATTAATGAGAGAAAAGCCAGCGACGCGCGGTCGACGGGAGTCGACTCAGGCGAACTGTACGACGACACCGACTAGATAGACCGCTACACCGACCACGAGTGCCCAAAACAGCATCTCGCGCCGACGAAACACCGCAAACTCCTCATAACAATCTTGATACAGCGAGCGCGCCGCGACGCCGCCGATCAGTAGCCCACCGATACCGAACAGCGAAAGCTGGGGTTCGAAACCAGCTATCGAGGCCAACCCAAAGGCCTGTCCCAGCGTCACCACGCCGAACAACCCCAGCAGATAAACAGCTGCCTTGGCCCGATCCATACAGTGGTGTCAAATCAAAATAGAATAATGGTTTCTATTACCTTTCGACACGCACCGGTCCGTGAATTTAAACCCCAACACCGGCCAAAGAGAGGTAATGAAGCCAGCCGAGATTCCCGGACTGCCGCCGGGAGTCGACGACCAACTCACAAGCGAGGGGATCGAAGCGCTGTATCCACCCCAGGCCGAAGCCGTCGACGCCGGCCTCACCGAGGGCCAAAGCCTCGTGGCGTCGGTGCCGACCGCCAGCGGCAAAACCCTCATCGCGGAGTTGGCGATGCTGTCGGCGATCGAACGCGGCGGCAAGGCCCTCTACATCGTCCCACTGCGGGCGCTCGCCAGCGAAAAGAAAACCGAGTTCGAGCGCTGGGAGGAGTACGACATCTCGGTTGGCGTCTCGACTGGCAACTACGAGTCGAGCGAGGAGTGGCTGGCGAGCCGCGATATCATCGTTGCCACCAGCGAAAAGGTCGACTCGCTGGTCCGTAACAACGCCGGCTGGATCGACCAACTCGACTGTGTGGTCGCCGACGAAGTCCATCTGGTCGACGACCGAAACCGGGGTCCCACCCTGGAAGTCACCCTAGCAAAGCTCCGGCGGATCAATCCCGGCCTGCAGGTCGTCGCGCTGTCTGCGACCGTCGGCAACGCCGGCGAGATCGCCGACTGGCTCGACGCCGAGTTGGTCCACTCCGAGT
This sequence comes from uncultured Haloferacaceae archaeon, assembly GCA_964581495.1. Classification (GTDB taxonomy): domain Archaea; phylum Halobacteriota; class Halobacteria; order Halobacteriales; family Haloferacaceae; genus Halohasta. The sequence goes on along the minus strand of CAZOOU010000029.1, from coordinate 10,030 downwards.
GGCGACCGATCGATCTCCGGATGGGCGTGCATTTCGGCAACGCGATCAACTTCGACGACGGCAGCCAGCGAGAGGTCCCCGTCGAGCGAAGCCAGCGCAAAACCGAAGCCCTGGTCGACGATACGCTCGACGAAGGTGGGTCGACGCTCGTCTTCGTCAACTCCCGGCGCAACGCCGAGTCGGCGGCCAAACGACAGGGTGGGGTCGTCGAACGGCGACTCGAAACCGACGAACAAGCCGAACTCCAAGAGCTCGCCGAAGAGATCCGGAGCGTCTCAGATACCGAGACGAGCGACGATCTGGCCTCGTGTGTCGAAAACGGTGCGGCGTTTCACCACGCAGGGTTAGCCAGCAGACACCGGAGCCTCGTCGAGGATGCGTTTCGCGACCGCCTGCTGAAGGTGATCTGTGCGACCCCGACGCTGGCCGCAGGGGTCAACACGCCGAGCCGACGGGTGATCGTCCGCGATTGGCGACGGTACGACGGCGAGTTCGGTGGGATGAAACCGCTTGACGTGCTTGAAATCCACCAGATGTGTGGGCGGGCGGGTCGACCCGGACTCGACCCCTACGGCGAGGCCGTGTTGCTGGCGAAAAACGCCGACACGATGGACGAACTGTTCGAGCGGTACATCTGGGCCGACCCCGAACCCGTCCAGTCGAAGCTGGCGGCCGAGCCCGCCCTCCGGACGCATCTGCTGGCGACGATTTCGTCGGGATTCGCCAACAGCCGCGAGGAGCTTCTGGAGTTTTTGGAGGCAACGCTGTACGCCACCCAGACCGGCGAGGCGGGTCGGCTCGAAACGGTGACAGACACCGCACTTAATTATTTGGCGGCTAACGAGTTCATCGAACGCGATGAGGGGACGATCAGGGCGACGAACATCGGCCATACGGTCTCGCGGCTGTATCTTGACCCGATGAGTGCCGCCGAGATCATCGACGGGTTGCGGTACGCTGAGGAGAATCGCAGAGATGCGTCGACGAGCCGACAAACACAACGCAAACAGCGAGAGCGACCGGCCGCCGACGCCGAACCCGAGGGCTTTGTGTCAGCCAGCGAGCTACAGACCGGCGACGGATCAGACAAACCAGACGAAACAGAGACCGAAGGAGACGAAGAGCGCGATGAGCCCGCCCGCCCGACTCCCCTGGGGCTCTACCATCTCGTGAGCCGGACGCCGGATATGTACGAACTCTACCTGAAATCAGGGGATCGAGAGAAATACACCGAGCTCTGTTATGAACATGAATCGGAGTTTTTGGGTCGTGTGCCATCCGAATACGAGGAAGTCGAGTTCGAAAGCTGGCTGTCAGCACTGAAAACGGCCAAACTGCTCGACGACTGGGCGGGCGAAGTCGACGAAGACCGAATCACCGAACGCTACGGCGTCGGACCGGGCGATATTCGTGGGAAAGTCGACACCAGCGAGTGGCTGTTGGGCGCGGCCGAGCAGTTGGCCGGCGAGTTGGGTCTTTCGTCGCGCGTGGCCGTCCGGGAGGCAAAAAAGCGGATCGAGTACGGTGTCCGCGAGGAGCTGATCGATCTCGCGGGCGTCCGCAACGTCGGCCGCAAGCGCGCCCGTCGACTGTTCGAAGCCGGCATCGAGAGTCGTGCTGACCTCCGGAAAGCCGACAAGGGGGTCGTGTTGGGCGCGCTCCGCGGCAGGGAAAAGACCGCCGCAAAAATTCTCCAGAACGTCGGCCGGGAAGATCCTTCAATGGAGGATGTCGACGCGGTTGAAACGGAGACGGCGGCGGTTGCCAGCGGCCGGAGAAATAAGACAGACACTGACGACAACACGGATGACGGCCAATCGAGTCTCGGTGATTTCTAATGAGGTGGATATAAATGGAGTTTGTTGAGGGCCAAGCCGAAATCGAGGACTTGGATGAGTTTATAAACGAAATAGATCAGATACGCGATGAGACCGGCTCGACGATCCAGTTTTTCAATGCCGACTACGTCGCCGGCGAGCGACATCTCCGGCGGGCCGCCGAGCTGGCCCAGCGAGCCGGCGAGCGCGGAACGACAATTGCCCGCGATCCGGCGGTCGAACTGTTGGTGTATGCAGCCGGTCGACGGCAGATCAATCGGGCACTCGAAATGGGGGTCTCCGAAGGGTCGCTGGCGGTCGTCGGAGTCATCGACGCTGGCGACGAATCGGCAGCAGTAGCTGCAGTCGAGGAACTACTTTGGTCGACAGAGCCCGTCGAGTGGGGGTGTAGGGAGACCCTAACAAACTATTTCGATATCAGCGACGCGGAACTGGCTATCGTCGACGGCGATCTCGAATCGGTTGTCTTGGAACGAGTCGCGCTACTTGCAGTCGAAACGTAGGGCGTTTTTAATCTTGACGAACCCCCACGTTTCAGCTGGAGATCTGTTCGATTGGACTGAAAGAACGGAATAGTTCCACCAGGATTCGAACCTGGGTCGTTGCCCCCAGAAGGCAACAGGATTGGCCACTACCCCATGGAACTGCGCACCCGAAAGAAAGAGGGTGGCTCACAAAACCGTGTCGGTTCGAGCGTCGGCTGTGTCGCCGACCCACGGGTCGAACCCACAGACGGTAGTCGAATCAGCACCTATTAGGTCGCAACGAGCCACACACCCTGTATGTACATCGGACGCTTCATCGTCGTCGGTCCAGGAGTCGGAGCCTACCGCGTCTCCTCGCGGTCGTTCCCGAACCGCCAGATCACTGACCGTGGCGGACTGCTGACGGTGGGACCAACCCCCGACGCACCCGAAACGGACAACCCGTACGTCTCGTACAACTGTGTGCGGACGGTCGACGGCCCAGCCACCGACGGCGAGGTCGCCGTCGTCGGCAACGGCTCGCACGTCGATCCAATCGCTGAAAAGCTCGAACTGGGCTACCCACCGCGGGACGCCCTGGCGGCGAGCCTGCTTGCGCTCGACTACGAAAAAGACGACTACAACACCCCCCGAATCGCGGGCGTCGTCGGGAGTGCGGAGGCATACATCGGAACAGTGCGCCACGACGCACTCCTCGTCAAAGCAGTCGACGAGCCGACACTTGTGGCGACCTACGAGGAGAACAGTCCGACGCCCTATGCGTTCGAGGCCACGGAGGCTGCCGAGGCCGCAGCCGCGGTGTATGAGGCCGAGTACGAACACGCGGTCTGTGCGGCCGGCGTGACGGTCGACGGCGACGGCGTGACGGACGCCATCGAAAACGGGGAGTAGCCGGTTTATAACGGATTTAGGCGGCTTTTAACTGGTAAACTCGTCGACCAGCGCCTGTCCGACTCGGAACGCGTTTTCGATAGCCAGATCGAACACGTCCTGGTTGATGCTCTCGGTAGGATCGCCGTCCGGCGGTTCGCGGTCGAAGTTGGCCGCCGCGCGGACGCTTATATACTGGTCGAGCAGACCGAACCGTTCGAGCGCAGTCGCGGTGCCGGCGTCTTCCATCTCTGTTGTGGCGAACCCCTCGACGCCGGAGGATCGACACAGCTCGTCGACCTGTGTTGCGGTGACCGAACCGTGGTACACCTCGTCGCCGCAGACTGTTGGTCCGACGTCGACGGAGGGCTGGCGGCTGTCGGCATACTGCTCGCGGATCTGTTGTGCATGATCGCTGTCAGCCAGTTGAACGTCGCTCGCGACAGAGGTGGCGTGGTCGACGAGGTCGGCGTCGAGTTTCCAGGCGTACTCGTCGACCAGCCACTGCATCGGCTGGATCGTCTCGCCGATCCGGAGTTTGATATCCCAGTCGACAACGTGGTCGGCGAGAAACACCGAACCAAGCGTGCCGGCGGCGGGCCGACAGCCGGCGATGCCGACCGTGATGATCGTCGCCGCAGAGAGGTCAATCCGTTCGCTGGCCGCGAGCGCGCCAACGGTTGTGGCCGCCGCGCTTTTGCCGATTCCGGTCGGCGCGAGCGTGAGGCCGTCGCTGGTCGCATGGCGAACCGGGTGGGTCGAGCCGGCGAGATCGAGCTGCTGGTCGAACTCGTAGGCGTCGAGCCATGGGGCGACCTCCGAGGCGTCACCGGTGTACTCGGCGTCGGTGAACGCCGGCAGCACCACGACAGCAGGATTGAGCGTCATGGTGAGGCTGGGGCGGGTTCCCAAAAGAGTCCGTCGACGCAGTCAGGAACGATGATTAACTATTTACTCACTTTTCAGTAAATATTTCTGTGCTGGGCCGAAACGGAGAGATGGGCATGACGAAACGCGACACACAGAAAGCGACGACCCCAGCAGTAGTCCGGGCACAGAGAGGCCAGCAATGAGTCTCGAAACAGTTCTCGTGGCTGTCGAAAACGACGACGACGAAGCCATCGAGCGGCTCGCCGAGACGGCAGTCGACATCGCGGAGCCAGCGGGTGCGACGGTTATCGTCGGCTACGTTTTTTCGAACAGCGAGTACGACAACGCCCGCGACCGACTCCAGTTCGACCCCGACAGCGAGGTCACCCCCGACGTGGTCGCCGAGCGCGCGGTCGGCGTCCGCCGGCTCACCGAACTGTTGACCGACGCTGGCGTCAGCCACCAGGTTCGGGCTCGGCGTAGCAACGGCAGCGACGAGGGTGAACTGTTCGCCGAACTCGGCGACGAAAGCGACGTCGACATCGCAGTTGTCGGCGGTCGAGAGCGTACCCCCGCGGGCAAAGCTGTCTTCGGGTCGACCGCCCAGACACTGATGTTAGCCGCCGCCTACCCGGTGACGTTCGTCCGAACCGAGTAGCCAGCAAGCCACAGTGTGCGCACAGCGGGGCACACCGAGAGCGGCGCGGCTGCCCGCATCGTGACGAACGCTTTAGGAGGGACCATTACTATTCGGTGAGTAATGGATACCGAAACGTTCACATCCGTCTTGGAGGAGGCGGGACTCTCGCCGTACGAATCCGAGGTGTATGCGACGCTGCTGGCGGTGGGGACCGCATCGGCAACCGAGATCGCCGACGAAAGCGGCGTGCCGGGACCACGGATCTACGATGTGCTACGGTCGCTGGCCGACCGCGGCTACGTCGAAACGTACGAACAGGACACCCTACAGGCCCGCGCGCACGACCCGAGCGACGTACTGGCCGATCTCCGTGAGCGTGCAACCCAGTTCGAGGCCGCCGCCGAAGAGATCGAAACCCGCTGGGAACAGCCCGAGCTGAAACACAACAACGTCAGCATCGTAAAGCGGTTTGAGACAGTGTTGGACCGCACCCGGCAGTTCATCGAAACGTCGACACACCAAGTCCATCTGTCGGCAAGCCTTTCGGATATCGAACAGCTCAGCGACACCCTCGAAGCCGCCCACAATCGTGGAGTAGCAGTCCATCTGTCGGTTCACACCGAAAACGGCGAAGAGCCACCGGAGCCCGAGGTGTTCGAGAGCCTCTGCCGTGAGGCGCGATACCGCCGGCTGCCCGCGCCGTTTGTCGCGCTTATCGACCGCGAAAAGACCTGCTTTTTCCACCACCCTGACGCAGTCGACCAGTACGGCGTGTTGGTCGACGACCGTACCCACAGCTACGTGTTTCACTGGTACTTTTTGGCCGCGCTGTGGGAACACTGCGAGACGCTCTACTCGGAGCTCAACAGCGAGCTTCCCGCCGAATACGTCGACATCCGCCAGCTGGTCGCCGATATCGGGCCCCTGGTCGACGAGGGTATCTCACTGGTAGTCAGCATCGAGGGGTACGACACCGAAACGGGCCAGCCAGTGTCGTGTACCGGAACCGTCAGCGACACGGAGTTAGCCACAAGCACCACCGACGCCGCAAACCCATCGCTGGTAGCCGGCCAGGCGACGCTGTATGTCGAAACCGACACCGCCGAATGCAGCGTCGGCGGCTGGGGCGCGATCATCGAGGATATCGAAGCCACCCGCGTCATCGTCGAGGACGCCGACAGTCCGGTCGACCTCAGTCGAACCAACTGAACAGGCGCTCAAAGTATATTTACAACATGTGTTGTATACCTTTACTCTTATAATCAACCATGAGAGAGTACTGGATAGTATGCGAGACGAGTCGACTGGAGACGGAACCACCACAGCGGCGTTGAAAAGCGGGCAAACAGGCCGGACGCTGGCGAGGACACTGCGATGACCGACCGTTCGATTCTCGTCGCCGGCGAGACGCTGATCGATTTTATTCCCGAGACGACCGGCCCGCTGGCCGACGTCGAGACGTTTCATCGTCGACCGGGCGGTGCGCCCGCGAACGTCGCCGTCGGGCTAGCGCGACTCGATGCGACACCGTGGCTGTGTACGACGCTGTCGACCGATCCGTTCGGCGAGTTTCTATCCGCACATCTGATCGACGAGGGGATTCCTGAAAAGTACATTACACACGCTGACAACTCGACCGCGCTCGCGTTCGTAAGCCACGGTGCCGACGCCGACCGGGAGTTTAGCTTCCACCGTGAACGAACCGCCGACACGGTGCTCCAGACGGATGTCGTCGACACGGCAACGTTGCAGGGCCTCGACTGGCTGGTAGTCGGCGGCGTCACGCTGTCGGCCGAACCCTCACGGTCGGCGACGTTCGAGTTGGTCGACCGCGCACGCGAAGCCGGCTGTGGGGTCGTTTTCGATCCGAACACCCGCCCGGAGCTGTGGACCAAACACAACGATATGACGCTCACCATCGAGCGCATGCTCCGACGGACGGACGTCCTGAAGGCGACAACCGAGGATTTCGCGCCGACAACGATTGCGACCGACGGCGACTTCGTCGACCGCCTTCGAGAGTACGGCCCCCAGCTCGTGTTGCTGACAGAGGGGAAATCGGGGGCCCGGGCGGTCGGCGGGCCGGCCTCGCCGTGGGGTGTCGGCGAGTGGCACCATCCGGGCTACCAACTCGACCGCGTTGTCGACACGACGGGCGCAGGCGACGGCTTTCTGGCCGGCGCGGTCGCCGCCCTGGACGAGGGGATGGGCCCCGACGAAACGCTTGGGTTCGCCAACGCCGTCGCCGGGCTGTCGACGACCGAAAGCGGCGCAATGAGCGCGCTGCCAGACCGAGAGGCCGTCGAGGCGTTTGTAGAGGGACAATGAGCGACCGCGAAAAAAGAGCGTGGAGTCGCTGGCAGCAGTCGGCTGTCGAGAACATCACGCGAACTCCCGAGACAGTCGCGCCGCCTGTCAGAGCCGACGGTGCCGATGTGTTCGATCCAGCTCCAGAGCGCCACGTCTGGGATACGTGGCCGCTACGGAACCGCCACGGCGAGATCGCAACGGTCGACGGCTGGCAGGTGCTGATCTCGCTGACCGCACCGGGCGACGTCGCTCCGGGCAACCGACACGATATCGCCGAACACCGATACTTCGTCTCCCAGGACGGCCGCAACTGGCAGGATGGCGGCCCGCTGTTCGACGAGGCGCCGCTGGGCACGCGGCAGTGGGCTGGCTCGGCACTGCTCGATGAGGGCGAGCTGTATCTGTACTACACGGCCGCCGGCGACGAAGACACCGATGAGCTAACCTACACCCAGCGGCTCGCGGTCGCCCACGGCGGCCGTCTCGATTCGAGCGGCGAGCGGCTGACAGTCGAGGGGCCCTGGAGTCATGAGATCCTCTTGGAGCCTGATGGCGACTGGTACGAAACAGAAGGCCAATCCGACGAGATGACCTACACCTTTCGGGACCCCTGGTTCTTTGCGGATCCTGAGACGGGCGATAGCTACCTGCTTTTCGAGTCGAACACGCCCGTCGACCCCAAAGAGTGCGGTGGCGACCGCGACCAGCAGGCGTTTAATGGCTGTGTCGGACTCGCCGTCTCGCCATCGGGCGACCTTCTCGACTGGGAGTTTCGGCCCCCCATCTTTGACAGCGTCTGTGTAAACCAGGAGATCGAACGTCCACATCTCGTGGTCCGTGATGGGCAGTACTACCTGTTCGTTTCGAGCCACGTCGACACTTTCGCACCCGGTCTGGCGGGCTACGACGGGCTGTATGGGTTCGTTGCCGACTCGGTAGGCGGTGACTACCAGCCGCTCAACGACAGCGGGCTGGTCCTCACGAATCCCGCGACGGCACCGTTTCAGGCCTACTCGTGGCTCGTCATCCCGTGTGGCGACGAACTACTTGTCGAGGGGTTTGTGAACTATCCCGAACTCGCCGTCGAGACGCTCGAGGAGATCGCCGCGCTCTCCGATGCCGAACAACAAAAGCGGTTCGCCGGTACGCTGACGCCAACGCTTCGACTGGAAATAGAGGGCGACCGGACCCGAATCGTCGGCCAGCTCGATCCGTGGCAGATGCCAGCCACAAGCGAGTCGCTACCGGTGAGCAGCGAGCCCTGGGAGCCACCAGCAGACGTACTTGAGCCGACGCCGGGACTTACTCGGACGGAATCGCGGCGAACCGACGGGCCTGTTTGGTAGTAGCTCCCAAACGATTTTCCGGCTGTCGACCATAGTCATACTCGTAGGCATGCGTCTGGGAGTAATCTCCGATATTCACGGGAATCTACCTGCACTCGAAGCCGTCGAAAAAGCGATGCCGCCAGTCGACGGCGTGGTCTGTGCGGGTGATGTCGTCGGCTACAACCCCTGGCCAAGCGAGTGTCTCGACCGAATCCGAAAGCTCGAGGCCCCAACAGTGCAGGGAAACCACGACCGAGCGGTCGCCGTCGACGGCGGGGCGCGTTTCAACGCCATGGCGCGGGCTGGCGTCGACTATGCCCGCACCGAGTTGACCGACGATCAACGAGCGTGGCTCGACGAACTACCAACCGAGCGCTTTGTCGACGACGGGCGCGTACATATCGTCCACGGCCATCCTGACAATCCGGATCGGTACACCTACCCAGCGTCGTTTTCGCCGTCGATGCTCGCCGACGGCGTCGAGCTGTTGATCGTTGGCCACACCCACATTCAATCGGTCCGACGGTTCGACGAGGGTGTCGTGTTGAATCCGGGCAGCGTCGGCCAGCCACGGGACGGCGACCCACAGGCGTCGTTCGCGGTGGTCGACCTTGCGGATGAGGTGAGTGTCGAACAACACCGTGTTGGGTATGACATTGATCGGGTAATCGAGGCCGTCGACGAGGCAGGGCTCCCGAAACGGATCGGAACGCGACTTCGGTCAGGGTCGTAGCAGTCGCAAGGTAGGTGCGTACATGTGTCCGATAGCTTGACACACAAACACAGATTTATCTTTCAACAGTCATTGTTTGTGGTATGGTTAACTCATTGTTGTTACAGGGGTTCCCAACGAGCGGCGGTCAGTTCATGGACCTGTACGGAGACGTGCTGGTCTCGTTTGGAATCACAGTTGTCTCGTTCATAGTTACGTTCCTCATCCTGTACACGGTGGGGAAATCGGTGCTCGTCCGAGTGACCAAACGCGCACTCGATGCACGTAACTTCTCGTCGGCAGTCATCAGTCTCGGATCGAGTATCGCCGCCGCAGTCGCGGTGTTCGGTGCGGTCGCGATCGCGGCGACGGTCGCTGGCTTCCCGGCGATTCTGACCGCGTTCGCGACGATTACCGGTGCGCTCGCACTCGGATTGGCCTTTGCGGCCGGCGACATTATCGAGAACTTCGTCGCTGGCATCTTCATTCTGAAGGACAAACCGTTCGAGGTCGGCGACTACATCGAATGGGACGGCAACGACGGCATCGTCCGCGAAATCAACCTTCGTGTCTCGAAGCTCGATACGTTCAACAACGAACAGCTCACCGTCCCGAACAGTGATTTGGCCAGCGCGGTCGTCATGAACCCGGTCGCCAACGAAACGCGACGGGTTCCGTTCGACTTCGGTATCGAGTACGAGGCTGACATCGATCTGGCTCGTGAGATCATCATCGACGAAGCCAACAAGATCGACGGCATTCTCGAAGACCCAGCCCCCAGCGCGCCCGTCACTGGACTCGCCGACTCGGCGGTCGTCCTCAACGGTCGTGTCTGGGTCAACCCACGCGAGACGGGTGCCGGCCCTGTCAAAACCAAATGGGTCGAAGCTGTGAAAAACCGCTTTGACGCTGAAGGCGTCGGCATGCCGTACCCACACACCGAACTCACCGGTGGAATCGAGATCGACGGCGTCGAC
>CAZOOU010000028.1:0-11663 GCA_964581495.1 uncultured Haloferacaceae archaeon | reverse complement strand
CGACTGCTGTGGGCGAGCCGCCATCCTGGACGTAGTCGACGCCAACCGCCCGTTGGCCGTCGAATCTGACGCGAGTGACCTGCGCGCCCGTCGTAGCGGTCAGATTCGACCGCTCCAACACCGGTTTCAGGTAGGCATCAGCCGCGCTGTGGCGTTCGCCACCCTTCTGGGTTACCTGATAGCGGCCAACACCCGCCTGCTCGCCAGCGTTGAAATCGTCATTTTGTGGGAGGCCGACCGCCTGGCCCGCCTTGATGAACGCCTCGCTGAGTTCGTTGGGTGCCTGGAGGTCCGCCACGTTTCGGGGGCCACCAATTCCGTGGAACTCCGAGGCACCGCGTTCGTTGTGTTCGGCCAGCTTGAAGTAGTCCAGGACGTCATCGTAGGCCCAACCGTTGTTGCCCAGATCGGCCCACTGATCGTAATCCGCGGGCTGGCCGCGGGCGTAGATCATCGCGTTGATCGAACTCGACCCGCCGAGCGTTTTCCCGCGCGGCCAGTAGCACTCTCGATTAGTGAGTTCGGGCTGTGGCTCGGTGTAATACTCCCAGTCGACCTCCGATTGAAACAGCTCAAAAAAGGCCGCCGGCATCCCGATCTCGTTTTTTTCGTCCGGGTTGCCCGCCTCCAGCAAAAGGACCTCCTCGCCGTTGGTCGACAGCCGATTCGCCAGTACACAGCCCGCCGACCCCGCGCCAACGATAATGTAGTCGTAGGTTTCGGTACCCTGGTTTGGCATACTATCACAAACCCGAACACAGTGGCTTAAACCCCGTAGAATCGCCTGAACGAACGGTATACTGGTAGACGAGCGGTCAGCCAGTGGTTGACCAATCCGTTCGTTGTTGAATCTGACATTTTAAGTATACTGACTGTAGTGCTACGGACGAATGCCGTCTCAGTCGCCAAACGAGTTCGTCATTACATCGTCGGTCCGGACGGCAATCGTCTGTCGGGTCGACGAGAGTCCAACACCGACTGACGAGCTGCTGTCCGAAATCGATGCGAGCGATTCGGCGGTGTACGACGCGCTGTCGACGCTCAGAAATCGGGGGCTGCTCACCGAGGCCAGCGAGGGGTGGGAGCTCACTGCCCACGGGTCGATTGTCGCCGACAGCGTTTCGGCCTGGCAGTCGGCGGAGGACTTTCTCGCAACGGACCCTGAATTCTGGAAGAACCACCAGCTTGAGGTGATTCCACCGGCGTTCCGTCGTCGACTGCCGGAGATCGGAGAGTACGAGATCATCCGTGATACCCCGCAAGACCCCAACAAATCCGAGGATGTCGCCATCAGCATGCTCGAAGCAGCCGACTCATGTGAGCTGACAACGCCGTACTACTCACGTCGACATCAGGAGGCGATTCCGACACACCCCGAAACGCGCCTGCTGGTCACCCGGGAGGCAATCGACGTCAGTCTGCAGCGGTACGCCGCGGGTCACCGCGAGGAGCTGACTACGTTGGATCCAACAAACATCCGACTGACAGAGTGTGCGTTCGCCTCAGTTGTGACCGACGAGCAACTCAAATTTGAACTACCGAGGCTGAGCGAAGCGTCGACGACCAATCACGCAACCGCGCCGTCCGCAGGCGGATCGGTCACCGACACCAGTGCCATCTTCGTCTCGGAGACCGACGCCGCGGTCCAGTTCGGACGAGACCTTTTCAAGGCACTGTGGGTCGACTCCGAACCGATGGGACCGTATATCGAACGCGAGTTCCCCGAGTTGTCCGAGTAGTAATCACGCAGGCGGATGTAGGTGCATCCACGCGAGCGGAGCGAGCGCGGTTCCCGGACGGCGAGGCCGAAGGCCGAGTCGGCCGCCCTTTTTGATCGACATTTTTGCGCCGAGCGGTTCGCCGCAGGCGAACCCGAGGCGTAAAAAGGTCGTTGTTAATATAGGAGGTCGGCGTCGTTCTGGATCATATACAGACTGCGCGAGGCGATGTTGACTGCGTGGTCGCCGATGCGTTCGAGATCCCGCACCGTCAGCAGCAGCCGCGAAATGTCGGCCAACTGGGCTTCGAGATCCATGTCGTCGGTCGACTCCTCGCGGCCGAGCAGTTCCCGGACGACCGTCTCGGAGGCCGCCTCACACTGGGCGTCGACGGTGTCGTCGCGGTCGGCGAGTTCGTAACACAGATCGGCGTCTTCATCGGCGTAGGCGACCATCGCATCCTCGACCATCTCGGTGACTGCCGTGCCGATGGCTTGGATGTCGACCTCGGGCAGTGCGTCAGTGTCGGCGGCCAGCGAGTACTCCGCGAGATTCACCGCCAAATCGGCGATGCGTTCGAGATCGGTGATGATCTTGAAGGAGGCCGCAATAAACCGCAGATCCGAGGCGACCGGCTGCTGGAGCGCAAGCAGGTCGATACAGTCGCTTTCGAGTTCGAGATACTGGTCGTTGATTTCGTCGTCGCCGTCGATCACCGTGCGAGCAGTCGAGGCGTCTTTGCGTTCGAGCGCCGCCAGCGCAAGCCGCAACCGATCGAGAACGACCTCGGACATGTACAACACGTCATCAGCGAGGCGGTCGAGCTGCTGTTGATACGAGATTCGTGACATGACTACTCATACAAATGTAGCACCTAAGAGCGTTCTGTTTGGCCCAAGAATGAGGCAATACATATACGAATGTACGCTTAATTCGAGTACTCGTCGACGATTTAGTAGTTGAGACCCGACTTCATCGTGTGTCTCGGAGACTCGTGTCGACGGTCGGCTCATCGTCGTTCCGTCGGTTGGTTTTGTCTCTCACAGGGCATGGCTTTCGCAACGCTTATACATCTACCTCCGGTTAGACTTTAATGCGAACAAGGCGCGTCGGTAGTGTAGTGGTATCACGTAACCTTGCCATGGTTACAACCCGAGTTCAAATCTCGGCCGACGCATTTCTCCCGAACACAACAACTGCGAGCGACCGCCGTCTCGCTCAGGATTTATTGTAGTAGTCGCCTACTAACGGATATGACGACATACGTGCTGCCGGCCAACGCAGTCCACGAAAGTGCGGCCCTCTGTGATTATCTGGTCGACCGACTCGACGGCGGCGACACGGTCCATGCAGTCAGCACCGACTCCGCAGAGTCGACGCCGGAGGCGCGTCGAGACGGCCAAGACGCACAAAACGCCGTCTACGCTCGACTCGGCGCGATAGCGACTGTCGAACAACACACCGAATCCGTCGACACAGAAACCGATCCACTACAGCGGGTCGCCGAGCGCGCCGGTGCTGACGAGATCATCGTCGGCTACGCGTCCGAGAAAGCCAGTGAGACAGAACAGCTACTCGCGCAGTCGGCGCGGCCGGTCGTTGTCGTTCCGGTCTCCGAGTGATTATCGCATCCAGTAGAGGTAGATAACCCACGGCAGCGAGGTCATAAAGACGATCACCCAGACAAGCGACCAGTCGACGGCTCCCTCGTTGATGTACGTAATCCCGCCGAAGATCGTGGCGACAACGAGCGTTGCGACGATCCCACCCTGCATAATCGACTGCTGTTTTGCGTCGTCCATTACCGACTGTCTCTCGGTCGACCATTTTACTGTTGCGTCACCAGTCGACCCTACATGGCCAGCCAGATCATGATCGTATTCCATGACGTGACCGCAAGACCGACACCCACCAAGCCGAGCGGAATTCCCACGCGGTGGGGCTGCGGAACGAGTCGCCAGACGGCATAGCTGGCGGCGAGCGTCCCCGATTTCAACACCACCAACCCACGTGTACCGTAGGCGTCGACTACCGGCCCGGCGACGGGGCCGATTTCGACGATTCCCTGTTGACCAAGTCCGACCGTCGTTGTCACCAGATCGCCGACGCCGTACAGCAGCAGGGCGACGACCCACAGCGCCGGCTGGTGGGCGCGGAGCCAGCCAGTTGTCGACTGTTGGGCCACAGACAGTTCTCAGCGAACACCGACTTCGTTAGCCACCAGCCTACGATTGGTAGCTTTTGGCTGACTACGCGTAGCAACTGACTACCAGCGTGACCGATCCGAGGGACGCGAGGCGTGACGGACAGAAGGAGACTTAAGAGTGCCACGACACCCCTCTGTCATGGCTACTGGCTTTTTCGACCGGCTTGCCGACCGGATCGCCACCGTCGACAGCGTGGTGTCGGTCGGCCTTGACACCGACCCGAACCGGATTCCCGACCATCTCCAGGACAAAGACCTCCCACAGTGGGCGTTCAACCGCCGCATTATTGACGCCACCCACGAGCATGCGGCCTGCTACAAACCGAACGCTGCCTTTTACGAGTCGGCCGACGGCTGGCGATCGCTCCGAGAAACGATTGCCTACGCCCATGGCAAGGACGTGCCCGTCCTCCTGGACGCCAAACGCGCCGACATCGGCAACACGACCCGGCAGTACGCCCAGATTCTCGACGAGGTCGACGCGATTACGGTCAACCCGTATATGGGTCGAGACTCGCTGCAGCCGTTTTTAGATCGCGCCGACAAAGGCGTCTTTGTGCTGTGTCGCACCTCGAACCCCGGCCGCGAGGATTTCCAGGATCTCGAACTCAGCTCGGGCGGGGCACTGTACGAACGCGTGGCCGCGGTCGCCGAGCTGTGGAACACCCACAACAACGTCGGGCTCGTCGTGGGGGCAACCGGTCCCGACGAGCTCGAATCCATTCGAGAGACAGTGCCTTCGCTGCCGTTTCTCGTTCCCGGTGTCGGTGCACAGGGCGGCGACGCCGAGGCCGCCGTCGAGCATGGGCTCAACAACCACGGTGTCGGGCTGGTCAACTCATCGCGAGGGATTATTTACGCCGGAGAAGACCAGGGCGAGGCGTTTGCCAACGCCGCCGGCCAGTCGGCAAAGAAGCTCAAGCGTCGACTCAACCAGTACAGAGACGAGTAGCTGGGTTGGCTACTGTCGGCCGGCCAGACACTGCTGACACGCCCCTTGCTGGCGGTCGTAATGCTGTTCGCAGACCAGCGAGCCACAGTGTTCGCAGCTCCGGTTGGCGGGTGCGGCCTGACAGATCTGACAGACGCCAACAGTACTCATATTCGATCGTACGACATCCACGCGGGTAACTGCTGTGGGGCCAGCCGAGAGAATTACATTGATGCAACACGTTGTCTCGGTCAGTGAACCGAAACGGCCTCATCATGGGGATCGCTGCCGTCTTTGTCGGCATTACAGCCCTGATGTTGGTGGTCGGTCTTGCGGTGAATCCCTTTTTTCTGTTCGTGGCGCTCCCCTTTGCCGGGACGGCGTACGTGATGTGGTACCAGGCCAGCGGTAAACTCGCCGAGCGAACCCGTCGACAGGCCGCCAGCGGTCAGTTCAACGCTGCGGGTCGCCAGCGACGAGCCCCAGGTGGCTTTGGAGCCGGCGCGTCGGGATCTGGGTTTTCGGCCCGCGAGCGCGCCCGGCGGGCACGACAAACCCAGCAGAACCGCCGACGAGCGCAGAGAGGGACCGCCAAATCGGGGCTATCGAGAGCCCAGGCTCGTCGCGTCCTTGGCGTCGAGTCGACCGCGAGCCAGTCGGATATAAAGAGTGCCTACCGACAGCAGGCGAAACAACACCACCCGGACAGAGAAACCGGCGACGAAGCCCAGTTCAAAAAGGTAAGCAGAGCCTACGAGACGCTTTCGGAGTGAGTTAGTTTCGGAGTGAGTTGGTCCGTGAGATATCGAGACAGCCATCTGTCTCCGGTCGACTACCGCTTGGTATGTAGACACACGGCATGAAAAGCGTTTTACTGTCGCCTGACAAACGGCGAGTATGAGCGCGGATCGGGCCGCCCTGCAGCAGGCCCTCAAGCGCGGTGAACAGGACGGCGAGCCCATCGAGTTCAAGGAACGACTCACTCGGTCGCTGCATCTGGCCGACGGGCGCATGGAGAGTCTGGCAGCCCAACTCCGCCACCGGGTGCTGTCGGGCGACGGCCAGGCCACTTACGTCGTTGGTGTCACTGACGATGGTGGCATCGCCGGTATTTCTCCCGACGCTTTTTCCGAGACGATGGACGTCCTCTCGTTGCTCGCCGAGGAGGCCGGTGCCCACATCGAGAACGTCGACACCTGGTCGGCGGGCGACGACGGACTCGTCGGGATGGCGACCATCAGCGAGGGATCAATGCTTACTGCTGACAACGGCCACATCGTCATCGGGACGGCGGGCCACGTCGACCACGGCAAATCGACGCTCGTCGGCTCGCTGGTCACCGGCGAACCCGACGACGGCGACGGCTTTACCCGGAGTTTTCTTGACGTCCAACCCCACGAGGTCGAACGTGGGCTGTCGGCCGATCTCTCGTATGCGGTCTACGGCTTCGACGATACCGGCGAGGCCGTCCGGATGAACAACCCGCATCGTAAAACTGACCGCGCACGCGTGGTCCAAGAGGCCGACCGACTCGTCTCGTTTGTCGACACCGTTGGCCACGAGCCGTGGCTCCGAACCACCATCCGTGGGCTGGTTGGGCAAAAAATCGATTACGGCCTGCTGGCTGTTGCGGCCGACGACGGGCCGACGAAGACGACCCGCGAGCATCTCGGCATTCTGCTGGCAACCGACCTGCCGACGATCGTCGCAGTAACGAAAGTCGACGCCGTCTCGCCCGAACGCGTTGTCGAGGTCGAAAAAGAAATCGAGACCCTGCTGCGAGAGGTCCAAAAGACCCCGCTGCGGGTCGAACGCTACGGCGTCGAGACCGCCGCCACAGAACTCAACGAGACGGTGGTGCCCATTGTTCGGACCAGCGCGGTCCGCGGCGACGGGATGGACGAGCTCGACCAACTGTTCGAGACGCTCCCCAAACGAGCGACCGACGAACACAGCAGCTTCCAGATGTACATCGACCGCACCTACAACGTCACGGGCGTCGGTGCGGTCGCCTCCGGGACGATCAACGCCGGCAGCGTCTCGGCGGGCGACGAACTGCTGGTCGGCCCCATGCCGGACGGCAGTTTCCGCGAGGTCGAGGTTCGCTCAATCGAGATGCATTACCACCGGGTCGACGAGGCCAAAGCCGGCCGAATCGTCGGCATCGCCCTCAAGGGAGTCGCCGAACGCGAGGTCGACCGCGGCATGGTGCTGTTGCCCCGTGAGGCTAACCCACAGCCGGTTCGCTCGTTCGAGGCTGAGGTGATGGTGCTGAACCATCCCACCCGGATCACCGAGGGGTACGAACCCGTCGTCCATCTGGAAACGCTCAGCGAGACCGCGGTGTTTTCGCCCGACGAGGGCAAGCTCCTGCCTGGCGATACGGGCAAAACAACAGTCAAGTTCAAATTCCGACCCTACTTCGTCGAGGAGGGCCAACGGTTCGTGTTCCGGGAGGGCTCCAGTAAGGGTGTGGGGACAGTCACCTCCGTCGAGTAGTTACTGACTACTGTTTTTTTATGAGTCGGTAGCCGGTAGCTGCTTTTTCAACCATCCCACAGAGAACGAACCAGTCGACGAGTCGACGGTGTCGACGGCGGTGAACCCGCTGGTGGTCGGTGTGGTGATGGCGGTCCCACGTCGGCAGCTCGGCGGCCCGGTCGACAATCGGCTCGACTGACAGCGGTTCGTCAGCACTCGCCAGCAGGTCGCGGAGTTCGCGGGCTCCATAGATGCCTTCGATAAGTCGGCCGCATAGTTCGTTGTCCCGCAGGTCGGCTTGCAGTCGACGATAGCCGCTGGGGGTCTGGTCGACTGCATCGAGTGCGCGCAAAAACGTCAGCCACTGCGTCGCTTCGTCTCGGGTTTCGATTGCTGTCTCGCGGTCGACCAGTCGCTGCAGACAGGTCGATTCGCTGGCGGGAACAAGCGGGATCGCCCGATGAATCGCTTCGAGGGCTTCGACTGTCTCGGGCGGTTCGGGAACCCACTTGAATCGCATCTATTGGATGCCGAACGATTCGGCGACGAGCTGGTCGTCAGTTTCACCGAGCACGTGGGTCGGCCCGTCGACCACGTCGATCGTCACCTTCGCGGGCGCGAAGATGTTCTCGTCGACCGCATAGAAATCCCAGTCGGCCTCCTCGAAGATCTGCTCGAAGGGGACGCCGTACTCCTCGCGGGCGTTCGAGGGCACCTGCTCGAAGAGATCCGAATCCTCCCGGACCTGCAGGTAGACTTCGCCGCCGTACGCCAGCGCGTCGTTGGTTCGGCCCATCGCGGTCGACTCGTTGTAGCTGACCGGCGCGAGGGGGGCACGGCCGGTCGCCGAGATGATGTCTGCGGGCGGGTAGCCCAGCTCCGAGAGCCGGAACACAGCCAGCTCGGCGGCGCGGGCGGCCATCGAGACGCTGCCTGCGGTCGACCCCGTGGCGTACGTCGGCAGAAAGACGCTTGTCGGCTCGACGTTGCTGAGATCGGCGACGTGTTCGGCAATCTCGTCAGTCGGAAAGTCGATTGATTCGACGGCGAGGACGGCGAAATCGAACTCGTCGTAGTAGCCAACGCGCTCGAAGTCAGTTTCGCGGCCCACGAGCGCGCGGGCTGGCCCGGAGCCGAGCCCGTCGAACGCGCCGAGATCGAGCTCCCAGCCGGCCTTTTGGGAACACAAGAGGGCGACACCGGGGTGGTCGGTCGTCAGTTCCACATAGGGGATCGGCGCGCCGCCAACCCGGCCCATCTGGGTGTAGATCGTCGCCAGTCCAGCGGTCTGAATGTCTGCCAGCATGAGCCCGGCTTCGATGCCACCGTCGCTTTCGACGCCGAAATCGAGCACCGTCGCCCCACACGCGAGTTCCGTGGCGACGATGCCGAGTTCTTCGGCGAAATCGAGTGCTTCGTCGACGAGTTCGACGGCCGAACGGTTGATACTCTCCATACATCCCGGTTGGCTGTCGTCTGTTAAAGGGATTCGCAGTTCGCTGTTCGCTGTTCGCTGTTCGCCGTTCGCTGCTGGCCTACTCGCTTTTCGGGCTCCGGCCGAGTTCGCTTTCGACGGCCGCGACCTTGTCGGCGGCCGCTTGGTCGCTGGTTCGTTTGTGGTCGATCTTGAGAAACGTGCTGACCCGGTCGCCGTCGACGGCTTTGTGGGCGGCGGCGACCGCCGCCAACAGGGTGTCGATATCTTCGGCTTCGATCACCGTGCCCATGGGGTTCGTCTCGTAGCGCACATCGTGCGAATCGAGTGCGTCGACGGCTTTGGCGACCTCGCTGGCCATGCTGTCTTCGATCACGGGTGCGACACTGAGCATTGCAATGACTGTCATAGCTCTTGTATCGACCTGCAGGCTCCTAACAGTCACTACTCGACCGAGCAGGTTTTTATCAACAACTGCGTTGCATCGCTATGTCGACCTACCTTTCGCATCCTGTCCGGCGGATTCGAGACGACCCCGACGACGGCTCCGTCGCGCTGGTCGTCGAACTCGGCGGTGGTGATCCCGAAACACTCGCTGCGACCGTCACCGAGCTTTCGGGCACTGTCGAGCGCGAACTGGAGTTTGACTGCTATCTGGTCGACCTCCCTGAGATGGCCGTCGACGCGCTGTGTGAACTCGACGAAATCGCTCGAATCGAGACCGCCGACACGATTGCGGTCGCACCCCGTGATCCGGAACTCCCAAGCGAGCCAGCCGACAGCTCAGACACCGAGCGATGACAAACGACTGCAGTCGACACCGACTGACGCCACACAAACGGCTAGTTATTGGCCTCGATGTCGACGCCCGCACCCGGTGTGCCCACTACCACACCGACCGCGATGTCGTTGCGATCAAGGTCGCCTGCTGTGGCGACTACTATCCCTGTTTCCAGTGTCACGAAACCTGTGCTGATCATCCGGCCGAACAGTGGCCCCGCGAGCGGTTCGACGAGCCCGCCGTGCTGTGTGGCGTCTGTGGCGTCGAGTTGACGATCCAGGCGTATCTCGACTCCGACAATGCGTGTCCCGACTGTGAGGCGGCATTCAACCCAGGCTGTCGACAGCATCTGGACCGATATTTCGCGGTTGAGTCGGCCGACTAACTGCAGTGCCCGGTGATATTTAGCTGTCGACACCAGACAGTCAGCTATGACAGACGACTCGCTGCGGTGGGAGACGAAGGCCACAGAAATCGACTACCGCTCGCCGGCATTCGACATCCGACGGGACGCGGTCGAACTCCCGGATGGCACAGTCACGGACTACCACTACGTCGACGAATCGCCCGCGGTCGTTATTCTCCCCCTAACGCCCGACGGCGATGTCGTTGGTATCCAAGAGTGGCGACAGGCAGTGGGCAAAGTAAACCGGGGACTCCCGGCGGGCTCCGTCGAAGGCGACGAGGATATCTTCGTTGCCGCCCGCCGGGAACTCCGCGAAGAAACAGGGTATGAAGCCGGCAGTCTCGAACATCTGCTGACGGTCGAGCCCTCGAACGGGATCGCCAACTCCGTCCATCACCATTTCGTCGCCCACGACTGCGAGCCGACTGCCGACCAGGAGCTCGACGACAACGAGTCGATTCGGGTCGATCTCACCGACTACAACGAGTATCTCGCGGCCGTGGTCGACGACGAGCTGGACGACGGCCGGTCGGCGCTGACAGTCACCCACTACGAACTCACCCAGCGGTAGATCACCGCCTACCGGCCGAACGCAATCCTTACCGACCGCGCCGGATACCTCTCGGTATGCGCGATCATTTCGAGATCCGGGACGCCGACGTCGCCGGGCGAATCGGCCGCCTGGAGATTCCCAGGGCCGGCCAGACAGTCGAAACGCCGGCGCTGATGCCCGTCATCAACCCGAACATGCTGACGATCGAGCCCTCGCGGCTCGAATCCGAGTTCGACGTCGACATTCTCATCACCAACTCCTACATCATCCGCCAAACCGAGCGGCTCCGCGAGCAGGCCATCCAGGAGGGGCTCCACGAACTGCTTGAGTTCGGCGGCGCGATCATGACCGACTCGGGGTCGTTTCAGCTTTCGGAGTACGGCGAGATCGACGTGACGACCGAGGAGATCGTCCAGTTCCAGTACGACATTGGCTCGGATATCGGGACCCCGGTCGACATCCCGACCCCACCCAATGTGAGCCGCGAGCAGGCCGAATCCGATCTCCAGGTGACCGAACAGGCGCTGGCCGACGCCCAAGCCGTCGACGTCGGCGAGATGCTGCTCAACGCGCCCGTCCAGGGCTCGACGTATCCGGATCTCCGCGAGAATGCGGGTCGACACGCCGCTGGAACCGATCTCGATTTGTTCCCAATCGGCGCGGTGGTTCCGCTGATGAACAACTATCGGTACGCAGATCTGGTCGAAGCGGTGGCGGCCGCCAAACGGGGACTGGACGCCGACTGTCCGGTCCACCTGTTTGGGGCGGGCCACCCGATGATGCTCGCGCTGGCGGTCGCGCTGGGCTGTGATCTCTTTGATTCAGCGGCGTACGCACTCTACGCCCGCGCGGGACGATATCTCACCGTCTCAGGCACCGAACAGCTCGACGAGCTGGACTACTTCCCGTGTTCGTGTCCGATCTGTACCGACCACACGCCCGAAGCGCTCCGCCAGAAAGACGACGAAACCCGCGAGCGACTGCTCGCCGAGCACAACCTGCATGTCACCTTCGAGGAACTCGACCGAATCAAGCAGGCGATTCGGAGCGGCAACCTCCTGGAACTCGTCGACCGACGGGCACGCGGCCATCCCGCGATGTACGACGGCTACCGCGCGCTGTTGGACCACGCCGACCAGCTCGAACGCGAAG
>CAZOOU010000027.1:0-12014 GCA_964581495.1 uncultured Haloferacaceae archaeon | reverse complement strand
AGGCTGTTGTTGGGGTCGGCGGGCTAAAGGCCTGATTCAGGAACGTCGACTGGTCACACGTCTGGGTCCCAGTCGACGAACTTCAACACTCGACTGTCTCTCCGAGCTCCGGAGCCGCGGCGTCAAACCCATTTTCGCGCAGCTCTCCGGCAAACGCCGGACAGGAATCGCCGTGGTTCACCAGCACCGTCGACTGCTTATAATCACTCAAAAACGCCCGTAGTCCGTCGTGATCTGCATGCGCCGAAAAGTCGAACAGGTCGACCTGCGCCGAGACGGGGTAGATGCCGCCGTTGAGTTCACACCGACCCGTTTCGAGGAGCTCCCTCCCAGGAGTCCCGTCGACCTGATACCCAGTGAGTGAGATTCGATTCACTGGGTCGGTCCGAATCTCGGGGATGTAGGTCATCGCCGGCCCACCCGAGAGCATCCCGCTGGTGGTAACGATCACGGTGTTCTGGTCGGCGATCCGCTTGCGCTGGCCGTCTCGACCAGTTACCTCGCGGGCGTGGCGCGCAGCCCGCCCGAGGGCGTCGGCGTCTCGCACGTAGTCAGGGTACTGTCGGAGCATCGACAGCACCTCGGTGCCCATCCCGTCGACGTAACAGTCCAGATCGGTGGCCTCGCAGACCAACAGTAGCTCCTGTGTGCGGCCAATCGCAAACGCCGGCACGACGACGGTGCCGCCCTCCCACATCGTCGTCCGGGCAGTTTCGGCAAACCGCTGTTCGACCCCACTGCGGTCATCGTGGCTCACGTTCGCGTACGTAGACTCACAGATCACTACGTCGGCGTCTGGCCGGGCCGTCGAACCCTCCAAGAGCCGCGTCTCGTCGGTGTGGAAATCCGCCGTATATAAGAGTCGAGTCTCGCCGTCGTCGACCAACACGTGCGCAGAGCCGGGGATGTGGCCCGCGTTATAAAACGTGATCTCGTGGCCCGCCGCCTCGAACGGTTCGCGGTAGCCGTGGCGGTGGTCGACCTCGCCCATGCGGGCGACGTGCGTCCGGGTGAACGGACACTGCATTGTCCCACCATGCAGTTTGAGCGTATCGCGTGCAAGAATCCGGGCCAACTCGGCGGTCGGCGGCGTCCAGTGGATTTCGGGCCGACTCGACCCAGACAGAAGCGACGGAATCGCCCCCACGTGGTCGAGATGGCCGTGCGAGACGACGACCGCTTCGGGGTCGACGCTGCCGACCGGATACTGCGGTGGGGTGGCGGTCAGCGTGCCGTAGTCCAGCAGCAGGCGGTCGTTGACGAGAATTGCGCTCCGACCCACCTCGCCCGCGCCGCCGAGAAACTGCACGTCCATTGTCGACGCATCGGGCCCGGAGGGTTTCAGTCGTCCGCTTCGTTCGGAGCCGGGCTACGTGACGAACTGTTCGGGGTCGTCCTGAAACGTTGCTTTGTGATCCGAACAACAGAACCGATGGATCTCCCCGCCGTGTTCGGTCTGGGCTGGCAGGTACCGCTCGCTGCCGTCGCCGGTGTCGGGTGCGGCGGTCACCCGGTCGATGTCGGTCCCACAGACAACGCAGGTGCTCATACATCAGCACTCCGTCAGGCGGCCAAAAAGTGTGCTGACCAGATAGAATCCGGATACGAACGGCACGGTCGACCGGCTGCGGCTATCGCCGGCAAAACCGCCCGGCAGGAGGCGAGAGACTACGTGTTTACACCCGGTTCGTCACGGACGAAACGCACCGAAAACCGCTCGTAGCCGCCGTAGGCGACATCCAGCGCGCCCATCCACCAGTTCCATCGCTCGATGAGATCCGAGTCGTCGGGGGCGTCCTGGAGATGGCTGACGATCTCGTCGACGGTCAGCTCCGCGCCGCGATCCGAGACCGTTTTGCCGGAGTCGACGAGATCCTGCGTCTGTCGAGTGACGACACGGAGTTCGGCCTCGGTGCCGCCGAACTCCTGGTTGAGGGTGTGTGAGAGGCGAGTCGTGTCCACGTCTAGGCGTGGGGGTTCAGGCGGTAAGACTCTCGCGGATCTGTGCGTTGGTATCATACCACGATTCGAAATTTAGCCGGCCGATATCGAGCGACTATCCGTCGACAGCCGACCGTGTGGGCGGCTCGTCGGGTTCGACCCCGGCCAGCCGCATCGCGTTGCCGGTCACCCCGAGGCTCATCCCCATATCACCGATGACAATCGCCATCAGCACCGTGACGTAGCCAAACGGCGCGCCAACCGCAAGGACGGCCTTGACACTGAGACTCGACCAGATGTTCTGCCGGATGACGCCGCCCGCCGCGGTCGACAGCTCGTACAGGTAGGGCAGCCGCGTGAGATCGTCGGCCATCAGCGCGATGTCCGCCGTTTCGAGCGCGGCGTCAGTGCCAGCCGCGCCCATTGCGATGCCGACCGAGGCGGTCGCCAGCGCGGGCGCGTCGTTGATCCCGTCGCCGACCATCGCCACGCCGCCCTCGTGGCTCTCTCGCAACTCCCGAACAGCGTCGAGTTTTTCCTCGGGCATGAGGTCGGCCTGCACCTCGTCGACGCCCACTTCCCGACCGATTGCGCGGGCCGTGCGCTCGTTGTCGCCGGTCAGCATCACAATGCGCTCGATTCCCTGAGCTTTGAGGCGGTCGACGGCCCACCGCGCTTCGGGGCGGACCGTATCCGAGATGGCGACGACGCCCTCCAGTTCGTCCGTTGTTCCGACGAGCACCACCGTCTTGCCCTCGCGCTGGAGCCGGGGGATGGTGGTGGCGACCAGATCGACGTAGCTGCCGTGCTCGCAGGTCGACAGTTCGTCGGCGAGCGTGTCGTCAGTGTCGTCGGCAAGACCGGTCGCAACGCCACCGTCGGTCTCCAGATGAGCGTGGTCGAGATCGAACCCCAGCTCCGCAAAGAGGGCTGGTTTGCCGGCGTAGTGGGTCACCCCATCCAACTCGGCGCGGACGCCCTCGCCGGTGATCGCCTCGAAGTTCGTGATCTCCCGGTCGGTATCAGCACCGGCCTTGGCGGCATGGTCGACGATGGCCCCCGCGAGTGGGTGCTCGCTTCGCTGTTCGATGGCTCCCGCACAGGCCAACACGTCGGCTTCGCTGTTGCCGTTGAGGCCGATCACATCAGTCACGCTGAGATCACCCGTCGTGAGCGTGCCGGTTTTGTCGACCGCCACGGCCTCGATCTCGCCCATCGCTTCGAGATGTGTGCCACCCTTTATCAGGACGCCGTTTTTGGCCGCGCTGGTGAGTCCCGAGACGACCGAGACGGGCGTCGAGATGACAAAGGCGCAGGGACAGGCGATCACGAGCAGCGTCAGCCCGCGGACGAACCACTGGGTGAACGGTCCCCACCCCAAGAGGGGCGGGATCGTCATCGTCACCAGGGCGGCAGCGACAACGATGGGCGTGTAGACGGCTGCAAAGCGGTCGACGAACTGCTCGGTGTCTGTCTGTTCACCCTCGGCGGCCTCAACGAGTTCGATCACGCGAGCGATGGTCGACTCGCCGGCTTCGGCGGTCGCTTCGATCTCCAGATAGCCCGCCTCGGTGAGACTGCCCGCATACACCTCGTCGCCCGGGCCCTTATCAGCGGGCACGCTCTCGCCGGTGACTGCCGACTCGTCGAGCGCGCTTTGGCCCTCGCGAATGACGCCATCGACGGGGACTTTCTCACCCGGTCGGACGACCACTCGGTCTCCAACGTCGACGTCTTCGGCAGGAATAACCTGCTCGTCGCCGCCCCGGATCACGGTCGCGGTCTCGGGCGAAAGTTCCATCAACTCCCTGAGCGAGCCGCGGGCCCGATCCATCGAGTAGCGTTCGAGGAGTTCGGCGATGCTGAAAAGCACGGCGAGCGTGGCGGCCTCGAACGGCAGGTTGACGACCAGCGCGCCACTGATACCGGCGGTCATCAGCAAGTCGATATCGAAGCTCCGATTTTTGACCGAGTAATAGCCGTTCCGGACGATGGCCGACCCCGCAATCGCGGCGGCGGCGACGTAGGCCACCCAGTCGACGCCGAGCTCCGCGCCCAGCACCGTCGCCAGCGTCGGGTTGGCACTCGGGACGAGCCACTCGAAGCCGACACCGACAATCAGCAGTACCGCGCCCAAAAGGGTCTGGATAGCGCGTCGGCTCATCCAGATGGCGGTGGGATCGTACGGCTCGTCGTCGCTTTCGACCGTGTAGCCGGCAGCCTCGACGGCCTCCCGGATCGCCTGCGGTGTCGCCTGCTCAGGGTCATAGCCGACGACCAGCGTTCCGGAGGTGGGACGGGGGTCGACCGCGCTGACACCCGCGAGCCCGGTGACGCTGGACTCGACTTTGCCTGCACAGGACGGACAGTCCATCGACGGCACCGAAAGCGAGAGCGTCTTGCTGTCAGCAGTGGGCGGCTGTCGCTCGGTGTCGACGGTGGTCGACGCCCCACAGTCGCTGCAGCAGGCGTCTGTCTCAGTGCTGTTCGCCGCATCTCCCGCGGTCATAAACGGAACTAGCTGCTCGATAGTTATTAACTCAGCTGCTAACAAGTGGCCGTAATTACTAGCAAAATTGGTCAAAGAGCGGTTTCAGTTAATAAGAGTTGGCTGTATTCAGTGGTTCTCGGCAATCGTCTCGACGGCGAGAACGAACTGATACAACAGATAAACGACGAAAAACGAGAGCACGGCTCTGAAAACAGCCGCCCAGAGTGCCAAGAGGGCAGTGAGACTCCCCATGATGACGATGCTGTACACAACACTCAGTCCAACGCCCACGAGCAGGGCCACAATTGACCACGTTGGTAGCTGGATCGGGCGTCCGTCGAGTGCCATACCGTATCCACCGAAAACATCTCAAAAAAGCTACCGGAGGTCGCGCCCTTCGCCGTCGACCGGTCGACCGTCGGCTCGCCGTGTATGGCTCACTCGGCAGTCGACGCGATTGGCAGTCGAAGCTCGATGGTCGTCCCTCTTTGTGATTTCGGAACCTCGATTTCGCCTTTGAGATTCGTGATAATCCAGTAGGCGAGAAACAGGCCGAGACCCTGGCCGTGAACAAGTGGTTCTTCTTTCCCGTCGGCCAGCACTTGTCGTTCGTCCTCGGGAAACCCGGGGCCCTCATCAGTGATCGTGAGTACGACCTGTGTATCAGTTGTCCTCACTCCAACCTCGATAGTTGGCTGGGGGCCAGTATGTTCGGCGGCGTTTTCCAGCAGTTCCCACAACGCAGTCTCGATCTGTGGTAACGTCTTGGCAACCGCGGTCTCCGGCATTTCGGTTGTCACCGTTGCCGCTGGATAGCGATCTTCGAGTTCGTCGACCGAATCGTTCATGATCGGTATCACATCGATGGTCTCTAACTCCGGTACCAGTTCGCGGTTGGCTTCGATCCGGCGAGCGGATTCAGTGAGATCCAACAGTCTGTTGCCCGCCTGCAGGATCGCCTCAGCGTTCGATTTGGCAGTCCCGTCGAGATCATCTGCTAACAGCTGGGCCCGCCCGTTGATCACTGTCAGTTTGTTGCGGACGTTGTGCCGCAGCACGCGATTCATCACGCTAATCAAGCCTTCCCGCTGGCGTCTCTCGCTCGCGTCTCGCACCATCGCCTGGGCCCCCACGATGTCGGCTGGGGTCCGCGATTCCTGGTCGACGCTCGCCTCGTATATCGGGACCAACCGGACGTCCACGTGAACGGTGCGGCCGGATCGGGTTGCAACCGGGAGATCACGCACCTGGAGAGACGTTCCGCTCGTGACTTCCTGCAGGTATCCGTTGGCTTGATCGACTGTCTCTTGGTCGGCGCCGAGTACTGAAATCGGCTCGCCGGTGAGGTCGCCCGGTTCGTATCCCAAAAACGCCTCGACCGACGGGGAGACGAAACTGAACCGACCGTTTAGATCGATCCGGAACACGAACGCGAAGCTTGCCGCGATGACCGCCCGATACAGTTCGTTCCGTTGGTCGAGTTCGTGTTCCCGTTGGATCAGTTGGCGGCGTTGGCGTTCGCGCTCGGTGACATCAGTGAGCGCGAGAACAGTCACCGTCGACTCGCCGAGCGTCATCGACCGAGTCGACACGAAGTAGTAGTCCGGCTGGTCGCCGCCGTCGCGTTCGATGATTTTTCTATCACGCTCTCGTGTGGCTGCCACCGCCGGGAGCACGTCGACAAGCCGCTCGCCGACCGCCTTGTCGAGCTCCGGAAACACACGGAGCGCGCCTGCTGAAAAGTCCTGAATCCGGTCGTCATCGCCCACGATCACTGCCGCATCGTCGCCCTGGGCCGTTGTTCTGACCGTCAAGAACTGATCGCCAAAGATGTACAACGTTCCGATGGCGAACGCCGCGACGCCGACCGGTGCGTAGATGAAGTTAATCAACGCTGGAGTCACAACGGCGACGATATCCAAAACGACCGGGAGCGCGAGCAGACCGGTGAGGATCGCCAGTGGTCCGGTATCGTACTCCGATTCGACGTACAGCTCGAAGATCATAAACAGCCCGACGGCTGCGAGCGCGTACGACAGGCCAGTCGACGCCCAGTGTATCACTCCGTGATCGATTGCCAGATGCCGAAACGGTGTGGTTGCCTCCGTGGTCGTGAAATAGTAGCCGTGAAGCGGGTTCGTGGCTTTCACTGTCACCACGGTAAGAAACACGCCGGCAGCGAGGCGACGGAGTGTCGAACGCCTGTGGAGCCGTCGACCGGTGTAGGCCGACGCGAAGTAGAGCCACACCCACACGGTTGCGAATCCGAATATCAGTCCGACCGTGTATGTGGCCTCTCGAAACGGATCGGGAACAAGGAAAAAGCCAGTTTTGAGAAGAGCCCAGAGACCGGTCGTCGCCAGCAATCCGACCAACCCGTACCGCAGTTCGACGTCGTCAAACGTCCAGGCGCGTGGAATCGCCGCAAGGCAGGCAACCCCGCTGGCAAAAAACAGGGCGATATATGCCACGCCAGTAAGAGTTGTCCACGCTGCAGTCATTAGTATGGATACTAGTAGTATCGCTGAAGTATAAAAGGCCGGTTAGCACGCTACTCTCGCGCCGTCGACCTTTTTACTCCCGACCGCCTTTTATATACTATGACGAACTGGAACGCGGTCGGCGTCGGCTTTGTGGTGATGGTGATCGCGGGCGCGTTGGCGAGTGGCGCGCCAATCGTCGGCCACATCGGCGCGGGCATAATCGGCGGGCTGGCGGCCGGCTATCTTGCCGGTGGGGGTCTGATGAGCGGCGCGTGGCACGGTCTGCTGGCAGGGTCGATTGCCGGCATCGCGCTGACGCTCATGTTCGCGGTTGTGTTCGGCGTCATCGGGCTCGCCGGCGGCCCGCTGGGTGGCGCGCTCGGCTTCGGCGGCGTGTTGGTCGCCGGGGTCGTCGTCACGTTCATTCTGGCCGTCGACAGCGCGCTTGCGGGCGCGATCGGTGCGGTCTTTTCGTAGTCTGCGTTAGCGGTCCAAGTACTCCTGTTGGATGTCGACGATTTCGGTTGAATCCTCGCAGTCGGCGTACCGTCGAAGCGGTTCGTCGTTGAGTTCGAGAAACGTCTCGCCCCAGGTAAACTTGCTGAGGATATCGTCGGCCTGGTCGCGCTCGTCGAAGATACAGAGTGCGGCGGCGAGGGCTTCGACTGTTGTGAGTTGCATGGGTCGACCGAAGTTGACGGGGTTGGCCGCGACGAGATACGGTAGCGCGCGGTGGTCGCCGGCCATCGAAAACTGCGCCTCTTGGGCTGACTCCCACGAGCAGTCGAGTGCAACAAGCGCACCGTCGACGGCGGTTTCGCGGTCGGCTGGTGAGAGCGCCTGCTCGGCGTGCGGGTTGAGAACGACGCCGTACGGCGTTTCTCGATGGGTCCGATGGAGCGTCGCGCGGTCGAATTTGGCGAGCTTCCGGGCCGTACATTTCTGTGGGTCGTCGTCGCCCTCGTACCGGATATGTAGCTCCACAGTACCCGCAGTTCGCAGAGCGCGAGTAAAAACGGCGCGTTTGGCGAGAACGGTCGGCGGTCGAACAGCGGGCCTCGACGACTCTGTGAAGTCGACAGTCACGTTCTCCAGAACCAATCGACTTGTGGCTGGCGGTCGAACAACCGACGATGAGTACCGTCTCGAAGCTTGCCAGCCGCGTGGCCTCGACCAGGCCCGTTCGGGTCGGCGAGCAGGTGGCACAGCTCACCCACGACCGAGACGTGACATTCGTCGCCGCAGGAGTCGCCTACTACGCGCTGGCCTCGCTGGTCCCCATGCTGCTGTTGGCGTTTGCGGTGGCGACCGCACTGGGGCTCGAACTCCTCTTGGAGCAGGTGCTTGATTCAGTCGGCCATCTGCTGACGTCGACGGGCCAACAGCTCTTGGCGGACGCGCTGGCGGACGCCACCGGCCGGACCGGGGCTGGAGTTGTCGGCCTCGTGGGGTTTCTGTGGGGGACTCTCAAGCTCGCTCGGGGGCTTTCGAAGGCGTTCGGCGAGCTGTACGAACAGTCGGCGGCGGTTGATCTCCGCAAGCAGGCGACTGACACACTGATTGTGTTCGGCTCGCTGGCGGTCGCGGTGACCGTGCTCGTCGGCTTCGATATCGCAGTCGCTCTGCTTGAGCTGCCGGCAGTCGTCGTCGGCCCGCTGCAGTATCTGACGCTGTTCGTCGCGCTCGTGGTTGCGCTCTTGCCGCTGTATGCCCTCTTGCCCGCGGGTCGACTGTCGGCGCGGGCGGTGCTGCCCGGCACGCTTGTCGCCGCGGTGGGGTGGATTCTGCTGCGGGCTGGGTTTGCGGTATATACGACGTACGCTGCCGACTATCAGGTGTACGGCGTGCTCGGCGCGCTGTTGTTGTTCGTCACCTGGCTGTATCTCGGTGCCTTTGTCATCCTGTTTGGGGCGGTCGTCAACGTCGTTGCTGGGGACGTCCTCTGAGTGTCTGTGTCGAGCGGTGAGTCTGCAAGCAAAAACAGAGACTCAGTGCCGAGCGATTCTGCGCTGTGGTATATTGGGCAGTTTTACTCGGCGAGTCGCTCACGCGCCGCCGCGACGATCAACGGCAGATGCACGGTTGCATCCCCCAACACCGTTACATTGCGCGCTTGCTTTGTCATTTTCCCCCACGACCGGGCCTCATCGAGCGTCGCGCCCGACAGCCCGCCGGTCGACGACGAGTCCATCGTGATCTGGACGCCGTAATCGTACGCTCCCGGCGTCACCAGCATCGTCTGGAGCGTGAAGTTCTTGGGAACGCCGCCGCCGACCAGCAGACAGCCCGCGGTGTCGGCCTCGTAGGCCAGATCCGTCAGCGGCGTCATATCCGCCAGTGCATCGAGCGTGAGATCCGAAATCTGCGAGTACATCCATGCTTGGAGTCCGAACACCGAATCTTGGACCGCCGGACAGTAGATCGGCACATCCGACTCATATGCGGCGGCCGCGATCCCGGCGTCTTCGTCGATATCGTCTTCGGCATTGCGCTCGCTGTTTGCCTTGCCAAGCTGTCGACATAGCTCAGCGATCCCGACTGACGCTTTGTCGGCCAGCGGCGGAAACACGTTGTCGCGGAGATGCGCT
The DNA here is from genome assembly GCA_964581495.1 of uncultured Haloferacaceae archaeon. GTDB lineage: Archaea > Halobacteriota > Halobacteria > Halobacteriales > Haloferacaceae > Halohasta. The sequence continues at coordinate 2,511 of CAZOOU010000027.1, read as the reverse complement.
TCAAACAGCGAAAAATACTCTTGGGGGAGATACACGTTATAAATACGGTCGACCTGTTCGTCCCGAAGCTGTTCGTCGAACTCCCGGTCGTCGAGATCCGGGTGCTCGTGGTCGCCGTGGTGGTGTTTGCCGCCGATGGCCTCGATAGAGTCGTGGGTCAGATTCGCGCCCGTGGTGATTAGGGCGTCGACGTGACCGTCACGGATGAGATCCGAGACCACTCGTCGCATACCTGCGGGGACCATCGCGCCCGCCAGCGACATGAAGACGGTACAGTCGTCGTCGGCCAACATCTCGGTGTAGATGTCGACGGCCTCGTGGACGCCTGCCGCGCCGATGCCGGCGTGACCGTACTGGTCGGCGAGATCACCGACCGACATCCCGGCCCAGACGTGGCTGTGGCCGATCGGGTCGTGATCGAACGTCGTTCGTTCGGGCTCTTCGTAGCCCGTCTCCTCGGGATCGTCTCCCGTTTCGTCGTGGTCGTCTGTCATGGCCGGTACTGCGTGAGCCACCGGTTTGAAGCGTGCGATCCGCTCGCCGACAAAGGCGGTACGGCCGATTCGACTCCAACTGACAGTCGACTCTCAGGTAGCACAATACATAATGAGATGCCACCGAATACGTACCTAGAAAGATGGTCGTGAGTAACAGTATTGTTGGCGGAGTGTACTTTCTGGCTACGCTCGTCGCGCTCACGACCGGTTTTGTCCTCTGGAGACGTCGCGACCAGACCGCAACCCGGCCACTGAGCGTGGGATCGTTTGCCGCTGCCGTCTGGGCGTGTGGACTGTTCGTTTCGACGCTCCCTGATGCAACTGTCGCCGTCTGGGGCATTCGGCTCATGTATCTCGGCGTCGGCGTCGGGCTGGCCGCGATGTTCGTCTTCGCGCTCACGTACACGGGCCGCGAGCGGTACGTCTCCCGAAAGCTGGTGGCCGTGCTGGCAGTCCACCCGCTGCTGCTGGCTGTGTTTGCCATTTTTAACCCCGGCGATCTGTTTTTCGTCGGCCTGGATCCGACTGCACCGCTGGGCGTCGACCAGCAGTGGGGCCCGGCGTTTTGGATTCATTCGGTCTACGGCTATCTGCTTGTGTTGGTCACGTCGCTGCTCGTGGTCGACCTGCTCGTTCGGTCGAACCGCGCGCTCTACCAGGGCCAGGCAGTGTCGTTGGCTGCCGGTGTCTTCGTCCCGCTGCCGCTGAACGCTGTGTTTCTGTCGGGGGTTGTCGGCTTCGATACGACACCGCTGGGATTCGTTGCCATGTGTGGATTTTTCGCGATCGCAATCGTCAAATACCGATTCGTCGACCTCTCGCCGATTGCCCGGCAGAAAGTCATCGACAACGTCCGAGACGGCATGATCGTCGTCGACACAGCCAATCGAATCATCGACTGTAACCCGGCTGCCAGCGAGATGCTGCACACCGAGCAGTCGATTATCGGCCGCACCGTCGAGGAGGTGCTGACGCTCGATGAGTCGAAAGCCGCCTACAATGAACTGATTGCCACCCCGGAGTCGAGCGAGCAGACGGTCAAACTCGGCGACATCTACTACCATATCGAGTCGACGCCGATCAACGACGCCCGCGAGCGGCACGTCGGCTGGCTGTTTTTGTTGCAGGACGTCACCGAACAGAAACGCCACGAGCGCGAACTCGAAAGCCAAATCGAGAAACTCGACCAGTTCGCCAGCCTCGTCAGCCACGACCTCCGGAGCCCGATCAACGTCGCCAACGGCTTTCTCGAACAGACTCGCGAGACTGGCGACTTGGAGCATCTCGACCGTGTCGACCGGGCGACCGACCGCATGGAAGAGATCATCGACGACGTCCTGGAGTTGGCCCGGGAAGGCCAGACAGTGACCGACCCACAGGCCGTCGACGTCGAACGCGTCGCCCGAGAGGCCTGGAGCCATACGAAGACGGTGGGTGCCTCGCTCGAAGTCGACACCGAGATGGAGATCAGTGCCGATCCCTCCCGGCTCGCCCGGCTGTTCGAGAACCTGTTTCGGAACAGTGTGGAACACGGTTCCACAAGCAGCCGGACGCAGTCCGGCGACAGCATTGAGCATGGCTCAACGAACAGTCGGCCGCGAGCCGACGACAGCGTGGAGCATAACTCCACGAGCAACCGCGTACAGCCCGGTGACGCAGTCGATTACGGGACCGACGGTGGAGCCGAGGGGCTGACCGTTACGGTTGGCGTCGACGACGAAACGTCGACGACTGCTACGCTGTGTGTCTCCGACGACGGGGTCGGTATCCCGTCCGACCAACAGCAAGCGGTGCTTGAAGGTGGCTATTCGACCAACGAGGAGGGAACGGGACTCGGCTTGGCAATCGTCGCCGAGATCGCCGACGCCCACGGCTGGGAGGTTTCGGTGACCGAAAGCGAAACCGGCGGCGCGCGCTTCGAGATCGGTCCGATCAGCAAACCGTGGTGACTCGGCCTCGCCGAGAAATGAGGAGGGATCGACGCTCGTCGACCAGACGACGGTCGACCAGACGA
>CAZOOU010000026.1:0-12359 GCA_964581495.1 uncultured Haloferacaceae archaeon | reverse complement strand
GGTGAGGAAGAAGACGAAGAGGACGAACCAGCACCTGGCGAGGAAGAAGAGGAAGACGAACCGGCACCCGGCGAAGAAGAAGAGGAAGAAGACGAATTCTAACCAGCCTGCTGTATCGGCCCTCCAATCAGACCGCTCTTTTTCCAGTCGACCGATCGTCGAGGACAGCGGCCATACTCGGTCGGCAGACGCCTACGGCTGCCTCGCAGTCGTGACCTGCTCGACGGCCTGCTCGCAGAGTCGGCGGGCGGCCGTCTCCTGTCTGGCTTCGGCAGTCACGCGGACCAGCGGCTGGGTGCCACTGGCCCGGATCAGAAACCAGCCGTCGTCGGTTTCGACCCGGAGGCCGTCGATGGTCTCGAGACGGTCGAACGAGGCGGTTACCGATTCAGTCACGCGGTCCATTACTTCCCGTTTGGCTTCGACCTCGATGTTTTCGCGATACAGCGGGTAGCTCTCAACGGCGTCGACCTGGCTGGCGAGCGACCCCTCGTTGCCGACGAGCGCGGCGAGTTTGCAGGCTGCCAGCGGGCCGTCGGGACACAGCGTTTCGGCGGGCCAGATCCACGCCCCGCTTGGTTCGCCACCGAACACCGCTCCCGGCTCGGCGGCGGCTTCGGCAACGAACACGTCGCCGACGCTGGTTCGTACCAGCTCACCGCCGGCCGCCGTGACTGCGTCGTCGACACAGAGACTGGTGTCGACCGGCACGGCAACCCGCCCGCCGTCGGCGCGTGTGACCGCCCGCTGAGCGAACAGGGCCAACAGTACGTCTTTCGGGACGAACCGGCCGGTTTCGTCGACGGCGAGCATCCGGTCGGCGTCCCCATCGTGGGCGATCCCCAGGTCAGCGTCAGTGTGTTCGACCTGCGCACAGAGATCGCCAACCGTCTCGGCTGTCGGCTCGCTGGGCCGGCCCGGAAACGCGCCGTCGGGCTGGGCGTTGAGCGTGGTCACGTCGGCACCCACCTCGCAAAGTGCTGTCGCCGTCACACCACCGACGCCGTTGCCCACGTCGACGACGATATCGAGCCCCTCGATTGATTCGCGGTCGACCGCCTCGACCAACGCGTCGCGGTGGGCTGCGGTCGCCGTCTCGTCGCGGTGGCGATCGCCGGTCTCGTCCCAGGCGGCAAACGCGTAGGCCTCGCGGTCGACGAGTTCGGTGATTCGCTCGCGCTGGTCGAGGTCGAACGCCTGGCCCGACGGTGTCCAGAGCTTGATTCCGTTGTCGGGTGCGGGGTTGTGTGATGCCGTGATCACGACGCCAGCGTCGGCGTTGAGGCGGTCGATGCTCCGGGCAAGCGTGGGAGTTGCTACCTGTCCGAGGTCGACGACGCTTGCGCCACACTCCGCGAGGCCGGCGGCGACAGCATCGGCCAGAAACCGGCCGCTGTCGCGGGCGTCACGACCGACGAGCACGCGATCGGCGCCGTCGGTTGCAACGGCTCGGCCGACATCGAGTGCGAGCGCCGCCGTCACTGTCTCGCCGAGTGGGCCACGAATCCCGCTGGTTCCGAACATACTGGGGGTGTCGACGCCGCAGGTATTAGTTACCCGATAGCTACGGCAGTCGACCAGCGGTGACACCGTCGGGTCGAACCACCGAGTGGACCAATATAATCATCCAAACATACTCTGTTTCATAGTACAGTGAATAGTAACAAACCAGCAGACAGGCTGTAGAGAGTATGTATCATCACCGCAACGAAAGAGTATAAGCCATTAGAGACAGGTGTGGTTGGTATGGATGCAATTGTACTTGCCGGTGGCTATGCGACCCGAATGTGGCCGATCACGCGCAACCGACCGAAGATGCTGCTCCCGGTCGGCGACACCACCGTGATCGACAAAACGCTCGCCCAACTGGAAGACGACGAGGATATCTCGGACGTCTACATCAGCACCAACGAGCGGTTCGCCGCCGACTTCGAGAACTACGTCGACGAGCAGGGCTACGAAAAACCCGAGCTCTCGGTCGAAGACACCAGCGACGAAGACGAGAAGTTCGGCGTTGTCGGCGCGCTCGCCCAGCTTATCGACCGCGAGGAACTCGAAGACGACCTGTTGATTATCGCTGGCGACAACATGGTCGGATTCGATATTTCCGATTTCGTCGACTTTTTCGAACAGAAGGAGTCACCCGTCTTGGCGGCCTACGATGTGGGTGACAAAGAGCGCGCGAAATCCTACGGCCTAGTCGAACTCGACGAGGATGAGGTCATCGACTTCCAAGAAAAACCCGACGAGCCGAAAACCACCCTCGCCTCGATTGCCTGCTATGCGTTCCCCGCGGATGTGCTGCCACAGTTCGATACCTATCTCGAAGACGACCAGAACCCCGACGAGCCGGGCTGGTTCCTCCAGTGGCTCCAGAACCGCCAGTCAGTGTACGCGTTTACGTTCGACGACGTCTGGTTCGACATCGGCGAGGCGGCGGCCTATCTCGACGCCGTCGACTGGAAACTCGGTGGCGAACCACTCGTGGCCGACGATGCAACCGTCGAAAACAGCGAGCTCAACGGCTCAACCCACGTGATGTCCGGTGCGACAGTCAAAGATTCGACCGTCACGGATTCGCTCGTCTTCCCTGATGGGCACGTCGAAGACGCCGAACTCGTCGAGACGGTGTTCGACGAGAAGGCCGCAGTCGACGGAATCGACCTCACCGAGAGCCTTGTCGGCTCCTACAGCCAGCTGTCGGAGTAGTCGACCGGTCTCGTTTTTTGCGGATTATTCAGTAGCCCAAACCGAATCACCGAAGTTACAGCAGCGAGTTCGGTCGCATACTCTTCGATGGCTGAAAACACACTCGCAACTGATCTCGGCGTCGGTACCGCGCTGACTGTCGGGATCGGCACGATGATCGGAGCCGGCGTCTTCGTGCTCCCCGGATTGGTTGCCACCGATGTCGGCCCGCTTGTCGTTGTTGCGTTTCTGCTCGCCGGTTGTCTCGCCTTTATCAATGGACTGTCTGTCTCAGAGCTTGGGACGGCGTTTCCTGCCGCAGGCGGTGCCTACCACTGGGTTACCCGGAGCTTAGGGCCGCTTTTCGGTTCGGTGGCGGGGTTTAGCGACTGGCTCGGCCTGGCAGTCGCCTCCTCGTTTTACAGCCTCGGGTTCGGCATCTATCTCGGGACCATCCTCCCGTTGCCGCCCGTCGACATCGCGTTCGTTGGCCTCGCGCTCTCGTCGGCCCAGCTCGGGGCACTGTTGGCTGGCACGCTGTTTGTCGGCCTGAACTATCTCGGATTTAAAGGAACGGGCCGGATCCAGCTTGTAGTCGTCGCCACACTCGTCGGGATTCTGTTGGTGTTCGTCGTCGACGGCGTCTGGACGGTCGGATTCGCGGCGCTGGCTGTGTTCGATATCTCCGACATCGATGGCCTGTTTGGGGCGGTTGCGGTCGTGTTTATCTCGTATCTGGGGTATGCAAAGATCGCGACACTCGGCGAGGAGCTGCACGACCCCGGCCGTACCGTCCCGATTGCAGTGATCGGCAGTATCGTGTTTGTGACGGTGTTATACACGGCACTGACCGCGCTGGTCGTCACCAGAATCGATCTGGCCGCGCTCGCAACCGACCAGCCGGCGGTGTTGACGATTGCTGATCTCGCCTTCGGGCCCGTTGGTGTCGCGCTCATGACGGTCGCAGGGCTGTTAGCGACGGCTTCGAGTACCAACTTCTCGGTGCTGGCGTCGGCTCGAATCACCTTTGCAATGGGTCGACAGCGGCTTGTCGGCGAGTGGCTCAACAAACTCCACCCGCGGTTTGCGACGCCCTACCGTTCGCTGCAGGTTACGGGCCTGTTAATTCTCGGCTTTATTCTGATTGATGATCTGCTCTTGTTGGCGAAAACGGCCAGTGCGTTCCATCTCGTCGGGTATGGACTGCTTAACATCGCGTTGATCGTCTTCCGAGAGTCGACCGTCGAGTACGAGCCGTCGTTTCGGGTGCCGCTGTATCCGCTGACGCCGATTGCGGGTGCCGTCTGTTCGTTTGGCCTGTTGGCGTTTATGGGCACGACCGTGCTGTGGCTCACCGCGCTGTTGATCGTGGGGTCGGTGGGTTGGTATCTCGTCTACGGCCAACACCACACCGACGACGAGGGAGTGTTGAGCCAACAAATTCTGGACAAATCCGAAACACTGCCCGATTCGGCGGTCGCTGCAACCGAGGCCGCCCGCCCGGATCGAGCGGACTTTCGGGTGATGGTCTCGTTAGCAAATCCGCGAACCGAACACGATCTGATGTCGCTTGCCTGTTCGCTTGCCGCACCGCGTGACGGAACCGTGGTGGCCGTCCACGTCGTCAACGTGCCCGACCAAGTGCCACTGGCGCGGGCGCAAGCCAACCGAGAGCGGTTCGACAGACAGTCCGAACAGCTGCTCGAAGACGCGAAAGCCGACGCCGACGACTTCGGCGTCGACATCGAAACGCATCTCATCTACTCGCACCGAACGCTCGAAGAGGTGTTCGATGCCGCCGACCGGCTCGCGGTCGACACGCTCGTGATGGGCTGGCGGTCCGGCTCGCCCATCTCCAGCGGCCGAATCGAGCCGGCGTTCGACGAGTTGGCCCAGAACCTACCATGTGATGTGTTCGTGCTCAAAGACCAAGGGTTCGACCCGACCTCGATCGTGATTCCGACCGCCGACGACCGCAACTCCGCGCTCTGTGCTGGGGCCGCCAAACTGTTCCAGCAGGCCTACGACAGTGACCTGACACTGCTGCACGTCGTCGACGGTGAGGGGAAACGACAGAGTGCAGAGCGATTTTTGGCCGACTGGGCCGACGAACACGGCCTCGACGAGCCAACGCTGGCGGTCGATACCGGTGGCGATATCGAAGCCGCCATCGAGTCGGCTGCCAACGATCAGACAATGTTGTTGATCGGCGCGACAGAACGGGGGCTGCTCTCGCGGCTGCTTCGTCGGTCGTTAGTGTTCGATGCGATCGAGACCGTCGACTGTTCGGTCGTGATCGCAGAAGAGACACACGAGCGGTCGCTCCGCGAGCGGCTGTTCGGCTAACAGCTACTCGACGCGGTCGATGCCCGTGATCTCGAAGCGGGCACCACCGCCGGTGCCCTCTGTCGCCTGAATCTCCCAGCCGTGGGCGTCGGCGATCCGGTCGACGATTGCCAACCCAAAGCCCGTCCCGTCGTCGTCGGTTGTATACCCCGCCTCGAAGACGCTCTGGCGCTCGCCGTCCGGAATTCCGGGACCGTCGTCTTCCAGATAGAACCCGTCGTCCAACTCTCCGAGCGTGATTTCGACGCCGTCGACGGCAGTCTCGGATTCGGCGAGGGCGTCGCCAGCACCATCGGTCCGCGAGTGGTCGGTCGTGGTGCCGTGTTCGAGGCTGTTTCGCATGAGGTTTTCCAGCAGTTGTTGGAGTCGGCTGCGGTCGGCCAGCAGTCGACGGTCCGTCGTGACGACGAGCGAGCCCTCGCTGCTGTCGACGTTCCGCCAGGCTCTGTCGGCCACCGCAGCGAGTTCGACGGCAGTGGTCTCGCCGACGTCACGGCCTTGGCGGGCGAGCAACAACAGATCCTCGATGAGTTCGTCCATGCGCTGGTGAGCCTCGGCGATATGGTCGAGATGTTCGGTGTCGGTGTCCATTCGGGCCAGTTCAAGCCGGCCACTGATTACCGAAAGCGGACTGCGGAGGTCGTGGCTGACAGTCCCAACGAAGGCATCGAGCTGCTCGTTTTGGGCTTCGAGCTCTCGCCGAGTGGCTTCGAGTTCGGTCACGTCGGTGAGGACGACTGCATAACATCTGGTCGACTGCCAGTCGGTGATCCGCGAGAGCGTAATCGAGTAGTACCGCGGCGACCCCTCGCGCTCGACGGTCAGTGGCGTTTCGGGATCGTCGACCCGCCCGCCGAGGGTGAGTCTGTCGGCCAGCGCCGGAAAGACATCACTGAGTGGCTCGCCGAGCCGGCTGGTGTCGAGGCGGTCGATCAGCTGGCTGCTCGCGCTGTTGAAATCGACGATCCGATACTCGGTGTCCAATGCGAGATACGGGTCGACGAGATAATCGAGCGTCTCGTCGCGGGCGACCGTCGAAAGGTTCACCGAGCCAAACCGGATCGCCACATACCCAACGGTGAGCGCGTGGGTCGCTCCGGCAAACGCGTAGTACTCATAGGTCGGAACCAGGACGTCGGCAGTCGAGAGCGCGACCGGAACGATTCCTGCGACCGTCCCCAAAACGAGCAGGCCGACCAGCTGCCGGTGGTGGCGGCGGGATCTGAAATACAGCTCGGCAAAGTAGTAGAGCACCACCCCAACCGCGCCGAAGCTGTAGACAACGGCGGCGATCCACCCGACCCCGTAGTCGACCGCAAAGTGTGGAAACGGCGACTGGAGAAACGACACAGACGCCCAGTAGAGATCATGAAACGGCCCCGTAAGGACGAGCAGTGCCAAAAGGGCGTAGATGCCGCCAGCGACCCGACAGACGCGGCTCGTCAGTGGATTGCGCCCCGAGTAGGCGGTCGGAAACAGATACGTGAGATAGATCGCGGTGAGCCCGACGAACGCCCACAGCCAGAACAACACGAACGCCGTCGGCTCGTGTGTCACCACGACTAGCGCCGCCGAAATCGTCGACCAGACGGCGAAGTTCCCCAACCAGAGCCCGATCCAGCCACTGCCCGACAGTTCGGTGTGAGTGAGTACCCAGTAGCCGAGCAGGCCAGTGGCAACCGCCGTACCGAGATGGCCGCCGAAATGGAGCAGCTGAAACGATGTATCGGACACCATCGACTATTGCTTGTGGCTTTTTTGTACTCGTACTTAGGTTTTTAACACCGATTATCAATTCAGAAAACTATCGAATCAGTAGCTGGTCGACGCCTGTCTCACAGACGGTCACGCAACGTCTGCCTGTTCGGTGATCACTGTCACTGGGACGTCGACGCCGGTTTCGGCGTTGATTCGCTCGCGTAGCTCACTGGCTGCTGGGGGTTCGTCACCGTGGACGTAGACGGTGACACCACTGGGCTGTTGGGAGACGAGATCCGCGTGATACTGAACGTCGACGGCCAGCAACTCGTCGGTCGTCTCTTCGGCAATCGCCTCGACCTGGCTTTCGAACGCCATGTTGTCGCGAGCATCCAGCGAGCTCATCGCCAAAAACGAGGTCAGCACGAAGATCGCCAACGCGAAGACGACCAGCCGCTCGGCGGTGATCCGGCGGGCCTGCTGGGCGTCGTACCAGTGGCTGGGCTTGTAGCGTTTGATCCAGATCGTCACGATGCCGGCGACGTTGATCGAAAGCAGGTTCACCAGCACCAGTACGCTTGCACCGAACGCCAGCCGCGGGTCGACGTAGGCAACGCCGAGGCCGACCGATGCGGCCGGCGGCATCAGTGCAACGGCGATCATCACACCCACCAGTGCCTCGTCGGCTCCGGAGGTCAGCGCCAGCGCGCCAGCGGTTCCGGCTCCGAGCGCAACAGCCAGCGCCAAGAGGCCGGGATGGGCGCGTTCGGCGATCTGTTGAATAAGGAGCAGTTCGAGCTCCGGCGCGAGCAAAAACCGGTAGCTGAGGGCGAACACGACACCGCTCAGCACCGCAACCGCCAGACCGATTACCTGCGAGCGAATCCCCTCCCAAAACAGATCGTCGTCGTTGATGACCGTCCCGACACAGGAGGCCATCGCCGGCCCGATCAGCGGCGCGATCACCATCGAGCCGACGACGACCGCCGCGCTGTCCTGCAACAGTCCGGCAGTGGCGACGACCGCACTGATGATCGTCAACGCCACATAGTTGGTCGTACTCCGCGAGAGGTTCTGGGCTTTGGTCCGGAGTTCGTCCCGTGAGATGCGTTCGTTGTTGCCGTTTTCGGCCTCTTCTTCGTCCTGTTTTTCCTCGAACTGCTCGGAGACGATGGTCTCGACGTCCGTGATCACCATATACCCCTCGCGCTCGACGCCGACATCCCGCAGTTTGTCGACGATTCCTTCGACCTTCTCGGAGTCCGCTGGAATGTAGACGATATCGCTGTAGTTTGAGCTAGAACTCTCTTCGGTCATCGCGAAATCGATCTCCTCGGTTTCGAGGATGTCGACGACCGTTTCGTGTTTGCCCTCCGGAACGAGTGTCTGTATGAGTCGCATGCTGTATGGCAGATCGGCAATGTTCGCTGTCGGAAACTGTACGTGGCCCTGAGCGTTCCGGCCGTATAAGCGTGTGCGACTTGCGGCGACTGGCAGTCGACTCGTGGTGGCTCGCAGTCGACTCCCAACAGTGAACCGAGCGATTGACACGGCTGGCACACCGAGAGGGTGTATGGTCGAAACGACGCTGCGTGAGTTCCTGCGGTCGGACGCGCCGCTGGTGGCACTTGTGTTGGTGGTGGGGATCGCCGGCTCGGGGGTTGCCCGCTGGGGACTCGGACAGCTGGGGTTGGATCTGCTGGGACAGATCATCTTCGTGATGGGCTACAGCGGCATGGTGTTTGTCCTGTGGTATGGCTGGATCCGACCGCTCGATATCACTGGCCCCGACTGAAACCGACAGCCGTCGAGTCCAACCCCGGTGGCCGGACCGAAGAACGGAACTTTAATGCGGGTTTCTGTGTGAGCTATGAGTAAGAATGCTGCCGCTACAGTTCATAGACGCGATCCTGCTTGAGTTCAATATGGGGCAGATCCTCTTTATCGGATTCGTGTTGGCGACGGTCGGAGCACTTCCGCTTAAATCCCAGAAGCTCATCGGGCTCAACACGGCCCTCTTCGGGCTTATTTTCATTCTGACGCCAGCCTCGATGATGCCGGATCTGTATCTGTTTTTGGGGCTGACGCTCATCGTGATCGGCCCGGTCGTCTACACCACCGCATCAAACTAACAGTGAACACACAGACGACTCGGAGTGGTTCGCTATCTTTTTGTCGCAACTCCGATAACCCAGCCGCATGATCACGGTTCGAGCGCCGGCGACGAGTGCGAATCTCGGCAGCGGCTTCGATGTGTTCGGCGTCGCACTCGACCGCCCCGCAGACGTGATCCGTGTCGAACGCGCCGACCGGACCACACTCGAAATCACGGGCGTCGGCAGCCAGTACATTCCAACGAATCCGGACAAAAACACCGTCGGCGCGGTTGTCGACGCACTTGAGGCACCCGCACGCATCGAGATCGACAAAGGCGTCCGGCCGGCCTCCGGGCTGGGGTCGTCCGCAGCCAGTGCGGCGGGTGCAGCAGTCGCACTCAACGAGCTGTACGACCGGGGACTGTCCAGAAAAGAACTCGTCCCTATCGCCGCCGAAGGCGAGGCCGTCGTCTCCGGGGCCGCCCACGCCGACAACGTCGCCCCGTCGATTCTCGGCGGGTTTACGATTGCGACCGCCGACGGCGTGACCGCTGTCGACGCCGACATCCCACTGGTGGCGTGTCTGCCCGAGATTGCGGTCTCAACGCGGGATGCCCGCCAGGTCGTCCCCGAAACCGCAACGATGGAGCAGGTCGTCGAGACCGTCGGCAACGCCGCGACGCTCGCGGTGGGAATGTGTCAGTCCGATCCCGAACTCGTCGGCCGCGGAATGGCCGATCCGCTGGTGACGCCCGCACGGGCGAAACTTATCACGGGCTACGAGCAGGTCGCCACAGCCGCCCGCGAGGCCGGCGCGGCCGGTGTCACCGTCAGCGGCGCGGGGCCATCGCTGCTGGCGGTCTGTCCGGACGGCAGCCGACGGGCGGTGGCGACGGCGATGTTGGACGCCTTCGCCGACGCAGGCGTCGACGCTCGGGCCTACCAGACGCGGGTGAGCCAGGGCGCGACGCTGTTGTAAGGATCGCTGTGAGTCAGAGACTCTTTATCACAAAACGACTGAGAGTCCAGTGTGACATTCGATCTCGACGAGCGGTTCGAATCTGTATCGCTCTCCAGTCATCTCGCCAAGCGGCTCGCTGTCCTGCTCGTTGTCTGCGGAGCGGTCTACTGGTGGCGGCCGCTGTTTCACGGGATCTTCTACTCGGCTCTGTATAATCCGACAGCCCTCATCGTTGTCGGCGCAACGCTTGCGGTGGCGGTCGTCCTCTGGGTTGCCCCGCCGTTACAAACCGAGGACAAACAGGTTGAGGCTGGCTCGCTGGGGTTGTTTTTCAGTGATTCGGCCGTCTCGAAACTCGGTGTCGTCGGCACGGTGTTTGCAGTCGCACTCATCATCGGGTTTCTATACTCGATACCGGCCGGCATGGTTGCCGAACGGACGCTGGCCGACCAAACAATGGCCGACAGCGACGAGATCGACGAGCTGCCCGAAATCAACGCCGAAAACCCACGGATCGCCCCACGAGCAGTCGCTGATGTTCAGACACGGGGGTCGACCTCGTACCGAACCCACCGGCTCGGTCCGAGCGATATTGCCCGGACAGAAGACGGCGCGCTGGCCTGGTCGTACGCCATCGAACCCGACGGTGCGCGCAACAAACTGCTGGCCAACCAGCGCGGGGTGCTGTTGTCGGAGATGACCCGGATGGAAGACCGCCAGCTTACCGCGTACGACGACCAGGAGTTCACGGTCGGTGAAGGCATGTATCTCCACCGGAGTTCGGCCTGGAACCTCCGGTCGACGGACTACCTGAGCCAGTATTACGACGACGCCGTTGAGTTCACCCATGACGGGACTGCGTACATGTACTACCCCAAAACGGGCCACGAGTGGCAGCTGACGCCGATTCCACACACGGTTCCAGTCTGGGACGGTGGCGCGCTGGTCGAACAGGACGGGACGATCACCCACATGACGCCCGAAGAGGCCCAAGCAAGCGAGATCTTAGCGGGCCAGCGGCTCTACCCGCTTTATAACACCGAGCGTGAAATGCAGTCGCTGCGCTACCGCAACGGGATCATCAACCAGCTGCCGGTTGTCGGCGAGCACGCCGACCAGGTCGAACTCGCCGAAATGCCCTCGGGAGCCGGCAACGACCAGCCGTTCGTGATCGACCTCGACGGCGAACAGATGAGCTATGTGACCGCAATGGAGCCGTACGGCGATGACTCCCGTGGTCTCGATGAGATCTTCTTCGTCGACGCCGAAACGGGCCAGACACAGTACTTCGCCTCCGAGGGCGAGACACTCACCGGCCCCGAGCGAGCGATGGGAATCGTCCGGTCGGCGGATTCCCAGACAGGGTGGGGTGACAACTTCCAGGTCGTCGAGCCGATCCCGGTCTTTGTCGACGACGAACTCTGGTGGCACAGCAAGGTTGTGCCGACAGACAACACCGACATCAGCCGGAACGTGTTCGTCAGTGCGTCGAGTGGCAGCGCGGTCGAACTCCACGACACCGAGGCCGTCCGGGAGTTCCTCGCCGGCGAAGACATAGAGGAGATCGACGCGGTCGAAACCGAGCCCGCAGCCGACGAGGAGGGTGTCGACTACTACATCGTCATTACCGACAGCAGCGGCGAGGAACTGGAGCGGATTCCGGTCGGGCCGGACGAAGATCCGTCAATCAGCTTCGAGTCACCTGACGGGAGCGAACCCACGGCTGAGCAGTCAGAAAACAACGAAGAGCAGTAAGCCCGAAACCGATCAGACGCCGCGGCCCTGGAGCCGTTCTTCCTCGGGAATCGTATCGTTAGCCTGGCCTTTCATCCCGCTGCCGGCGGTGGTGGCGATCTCGGCGAGCCTGTCGGGGTCGTCCCAGTTGTTGACCGCCTCGACGATGGCGTTGCCCATCTGTTCTGGCTCTTCGGCACCGAAAATCCCCGAGCCGACGAAGATCCCATCACAGCTGTGGTGCATCATCAGCGCGGCATCCGCAGGCGTGGCGATGCCGCCCGCCGCGAAGTTGACGACCGGGAGTCGACCCATCTCGGCAGTTTCGTGAACCAGTTCACGGGGCGCACCGTGTTCGCGGGCCCACTTTTCGCGTTCGTCGTGGTCGAGGCCCTCGATCGTGCGGATCTGGTTCATCATCGTCCGCTGGTGCTGGACGGCCTGATTGACGTCGCCCGTGCCAGCCTCGCCTTTCGTGCGGATCATCGCCGCGCCCTCGTGGACCCGACGCAGGGCTTCCGGAAGGTTCCGAGCCCCACAGACAAACGGCGCGGTAAAGTCGCGCTTGTCGATGTGGTACTCGTCGTCAGCCGGTGTGAGCACTTCGCTCTCGTCGATCATATCGACTCCCAGCGACTGGAGAATCTGGGCTTCGGTGTGGTGGCCGATCCGGGATTTGCCCATCACCGGAATCGAAACCTCGTCGATGATCTCGGAGACGTTCGACGGGTCAGGCATCCGCGCAACGCCGCCACGTTTGCGGATATCTGCCGGTACGGCTTCGAGTGCCATTACGGCGACCGCCCCGCAGTCTTCGGCGATTCGTGCCTGTTTTC
>CAZOOU010000025.1:0-13140 GCA_964581495.1 uncultured Haloferacaceae archaeon | reverse complement strand
ACCACGAGGCGGCAGACTTCTGTTTTGATCTCCGCCGTTTCTCGGTTCGCCCCGGCACGGATTCGGTTGCGGCGCTCCGCGCGGAACTCGTCGACCCCGGCGCGGAGCTACCCTGTGTCCAGATCGCCGGCTCGAACGGCAAGGGCAGTACGGCCAAGATGCTCGAATCAATCCTCCGCGAAAGCGGGCTCTCTGTCGGCCTGTATACCTCCCCACACCTCACCTCGCTTGACGAACGAATCCAGGTCGACGGCCGACCCATTACGGCCTCGGCGATCACCGAGTTTATCGCCCGGGTCAAACCCTGGCTGGTCGACCGCGCCGCGGCTGACAACCCGCTGACATTTTTCGAGGTCGTCACGATGATGGGCATTTGGTATTTCGACCGCGAGGACGTCGACGTTGCGGTCCTCGAAGTCGGCCTCGGTGGCGAGTTCGATGCGACAAGCGTGGTCGACCCGATCGCCAGCTGTGTCACCACGGTCACGCTCGAACACACCGCGGTTCTCGGCGACACAATCGAGGAGATTGCCCAGACGAAAGCCAAAGTCGCCCCCGACGGCCGCCCGCTGGTGACCGGCGCGACCGGTGCGGCACGCCAAGCAGTCGCGGCCGAGGCGGGCGATATTCTGACCGTCGACACAGCCGACGGCGGTGAGGCTGTCGACTGTGCAGTGAGCTACGAGGGCCGAGTCAATCACACCGAGGCGGCTGCAAGCCTCACGGTTGGTGAGCGTCTCACTGACCGCGAACCGTGGACAGGACTCGGGACGACAACGCTCGACGTTCGATTCCCGCTGCTCGGCGCACACCAGGCGCGAAACGCCGGCATTGCGACCGTGCTGGCCGGACAGGTCGTCGACGCCATCGAAGCAGCCGAGACCGTCGACTTTTCGCCGTCGACAATCAGCCGCGGGCTCCGTAACGCCCACTGGCCAGGGCGGTTCGAGGTCATGCGCAGCGAGCCACTGATCGTGCTCGACGGCGCGCACAACCCCGCTGCAGTCGAAACGCTGGCCGAAACGCTGGGCACCTTCGAGTACGACGAACTCCATCTCGTGTTCGGTTCGATGCACGACAAAAACTACATCGAGATGGCCGACACGCTGCCGACGCCGGATTCGGTGAGTACCTGTCGACCGAACCTCAACCGCGCCGAAGACCCCGAAGTGCTTGCCCGCGTCTTCGAAAACAGAGGAATCGAGGACGTCACCACCGGCGCGTCGGTCGCCGCGGCGTTCGAGGACGCCCGCGAGCGCGTCGACGACGGCGACTGTCTGCTCGTCTGTGGCTCGCTGTTTGCGGTCGGCGAGGCCCGCTCGGCGATGGTAAACCGGGCAGTGCCGAAACGTGTCGACACCACACAGAAAGCAGGCGAGGTGCTGTCGGCCGCCCACGCTGGCGGTGATCTCGATACCCACGCCGAACGCGCCGTCCACCGCACCGTTAGGCTCCGCCTAGAGGGCCGACAGGCAGCCATCATCGAGCGCGAACTTCGCTCGTTGGGTGGCGACTGTGCAGTCTCGGGAGTCACTGCGGCGGGCGAACTCCACGATATCGTCTGTTCGGGGACGCTCGCGCAGTTCCGCAAGCTAACTGCAACCCTTGATAACGAACCGTTCGGACTCCCCGCAGTCGGCGACGAACTCCGTCGACGGGTCGGCCTCTCGGATGCCGACACCGACGGTCCACCCCAGTCGACACAGTACCCATGGGACGACGGCACTGCAGTTATGGGAATCCTCAACGTCACGCCCGACAGTTTCCACGACGGCGGCGAGTTCTTTGATCGACAGGCGGCCATCGAGGGCGCGAAAGCCCTCATCGAAGCGGGCGCAGACATCATCGACATCGGCGGCGAAAGCACCCGCCCCGGGGCCGACCCAGTGAGCGTCGACGACGAAATCGAGCGCGTTGTGCCCGTCATCGAGGCCGTCTCCGACCTCGACGTCTGGATCTCGGTCGACACCCGGAAAGCGGCGGTCGCCGAGGCCGCCCTGGATGCGGGCGCGGACATTCTCAACGACGTCGCGGGGCTCGAAGACCCCGAAATGCGGTTTTTAGCTGCCAACCGAGAGGTGCCTGTGATCGTCATGCACTCGATCGACACGCCGGTTGTCCCCGACAACCGCGTCGACTACGAGGATGTCGTCGAAGACGTGATTCGTGCGCTCGACGAGCGCGTCCTGCTGGCCGAAAAAGCGGGGATCCCACGGGAGCGAATCATCGTCGACCCCGGTCTCGGCTTCGGCAAAACCGCCGCCGAGAGTTTTGAACTGCTCGGCCGACTCGACGAGTTCGACGCGCTGGGCTGTCCAGTGCTTGTCGGCCATTCGCACAAATCGATGTTCGACCACGTCGACCGGACGCCCGACGACCGACGCGATGCAACCGTCGCCGCGACCGCGCTGGCCGCCGAGCGCGGAGCCGACATCGTTCGGGTCCACGACGTGGCCGAAAATCGGGCGGCGGTCGACGTGCAAAAGGCAGCGGACACAACCACGGTCGACCGCGAGACGGACAGCGAGTGAGCCAAACCCAGAATCGGAACCGAAAAGCCGCCGACACGAAAAAGCAGGGTATGTACGAGGCGGTCGCGGCCTATCCTGACGGAACGAGCACCGTCAGCCGCTATGCGAAAACAGCCGCCAGCTACGGGTTCGACGGGCTCGTCGTCCGCACACGCCAGGCTGAGTACGACGCTGCGGCCATCGACGACCGGTACGACGTCGACATCGTCTCGGGAATCGAGATCGACGCCGACACCCCCGACAGCGTCTCGGGGTCGATCGGCAACTTCCGCGAGGAGTGTACGCTGCTTTTGGTTCGCGGCGGCAGCAACGCGCTCAATCGCTACGCCGTCGAGCAGGATCGCGTCGACGTACTCACCCAACCAATGGCTGGCGACGGCGATTTCAACCACGTGCTGGCACGGGCAGCCAAAACCCATGGCGTCCGCGTGGAGTTCGATTTCGGACCGGTCCTGAGAGAAACGGGCGGCAAGCGCGTCCAGGCCCTCCGTGGACTCCGAAAACTCCGCGAACTCGTCGAATACTACGACACCCCGTATGTCGTCAGCGCGACCCCGTCGACGCATTTTGAGCTTCGTGGGCCCCGAGAACTGATCGCAGTCGGCGAACAGATCGGGTTTTCGGCCACACAGATCGAACAGGGACTCACAGAGTGGGGAGCGCTGGCAGCCCGCAACCGCGAGCGAGCTAGCGATTCGTTCATCGAACCAGGAGTCACACTGGGGTCGGATGAAAAAGACAGATGAACAATACAGCGAACACAAGATGCGGCCATATAAATAGTATATAAGTATGAAGCACCTACCGAAGCACATCCGGCCACACTGGCGGTATCTCGCGGTCGGCATCGAGTCGACGCCAGACGCCAAAATCGACCGCGGGGCGTTCCAGCGCGAACTGTGGTATGCCGCTGGCAACCTGCTTGGTGATTCAAAAAGTGCGGACGCGGATCTGACCGTCTACAGTTTTGCGTTCGACGACGGATGCGGCGAGGCAATCGTCCGGGTCCGGCGTGGTGAAACCGATGCGGCACGTGCCGCAGTCGCCTGCGTGAGCGCCGTCGACGGCGAGCCGGTCGGCGTCTTCGTTCGGGGGGTTTCCGGGACAGTGCGTGCCTGTGAGGAAAGCTATTTACGAGGCCGGACCGGAGTTTTCGAGCAGAGACACGTCGTGTTCGCGGATACCGACCGAACTGCGTTTTCGCGCGAAGACGCAGTCGAGGTATCGCTGCCGTCGGGGTTCGTGAGTATGACGGAACTCGATTTCGAGTGACAATATATGCAGGGACAATCCCAACAGCAGGCCTACGACCGCGGTATTACGATCTTCTCGCCGGACGGTCGACTGTATCAGGTCGAGTACGCACGCGAAGCAGTCAAACGCGGCTCGGCGTCGATCGGCGTCCGAACCGACGAGGGAGTCGTACTGCTCGCAGACAAACGCAGCCATTCGCCGCTGATGGAGCCCGAAAGCGTCGAAAAGCTCCATAAGGCCGACGACCACATCGGCATCGCCTCAGCGGGCCACGTTGCCGATGCGCGCCAGCTCATCGACTTTGCCCGTCGACAGGCCCAAGTCGAGCGGCTCCGCTACGGCGAGGCGATGGGTGTCGAAACGCTCACCAAAACCGTCACCGACTACATCCAGCAGTACACCCAGATCGGCGGCGCACGCCCGTTCGGCGTCGCGCTCGTGGTCGGCGGCATCGCAAACGGCGAGCCACGACTGTTCGAGACCGACCCCTCGGGGACGCCCTACGAGTGGAAAGCCCTCGCCATCGGCGAGAACCGCAAGGAGATTCGAGAGTATCTCGAAGAGCGGTACACCGAAGAACTCACGCTCGACGAGGGGCTCGAACTCGCACTCAGTGCGCTGTCGGATGCAACCGACGAACTGCTCGAACCCGACGGACTCGGTCTGGCAACGATCACCGTCGACGACGAGTCGTTCCACCAGTACTCAGTGAATGAGGTCGAAACCGTCCTAGACGAACACGATCTGCTGGCGAGCGACGAGGACGAAGACGAAGCCGAAGACGAGTAGCCCACTCCTACCTTTTATACTCGCCAGCCGCGCGGTGTGCTGTTGAGCCGTTCGCAGCCTTCGTCAGTGACGACGACCAGATCCTCGATTCTCACGCCGAACTCTCCGGAAAGATAGACGCCAGGTTCGATCGAAAACACCATATTTGGCTCCAGTAGGCAGTCACTACCGTCGACAATATTCGGCTCCTCATGGACCGATAGCCCGACGCCGTGGCCCGTTCGGTGGATGAACTGCTCGCCGTAGCCGGCCTCGACGAGTATCTCGCGGGCCGCCGCGTCGACTCTCCCCGCGGTGACGCCCGGTTCGATGGCTGCGATGGCAGCCCGCTGGGCTGCTCGAACCACACTGTGGACTCGTTTGAACTCGTCGCTCGGTTCGCCTTCGAAGACGACTGTTCGGGTCTGATCCGAGGGGTAGCCGTCGACGCGGGTTCCGAAATCCAGAACGACTGGCTCGCCAGCCTTGATGGTACGGTCGCTGTGGGTATGGTGTGGCATCGCGCCGTTGGGGCCCGAACCGACAATTGGCTCGAAAGAACACTCCACGCCGCCAGCCGCGGTGAGTTCAGTCTCGATTCGCCCGGCGAGTTCGGCTTCGGTCATTCCGACGGCCGCCGCGCCGAGCGTTCGAATCGCAGTCATCGCGCTGTCGGCCGCGTCTGCGGCCGCGCGGAGTGCGTCAAGTTCGGCATCGTCCTTGCGGATTCGGAGCTCGCCAAGCAGCTCGTCGGCCAAACCGAACGTCGACTGCGGGAGCTGTGACTCGAGAAGCTGGGTAAAGCGTGCCCACATCGTCCCGTCGACGAGCAGGTGTCGACCGTCGAGATCTAGCTCAGAAAGAAGGGTGGCCAGCGGCTTTTCTGGGCCGGCAGCGTCGCTCCACGACCGGACAGTCTCGACTGGCGTTCGGTCGGCAAGCTGGTCGGCGGCCAACTCGGGCGCAAACCAGACAGGGTCTCGGTCAGCGGGTAGAAGCAAAAACAGTGCGCGCTCGCTGGGCTCTTCGGCAAACCCGGTGAGATACTGGAGGTTCCGGCTCGGAGAAAGCACGATTGCGCTGGCGTCGCTGGCGGCCAGTCGACGCTGTGCGGCCGCGAGCCGATCCGCGTGGCGAGTCATACTAGTGGATGGCCCGCAGACTCAAAATAGCCGTCGACGATCAGCGAGAGACGGTGAGTAGGAACATCCTACGCAGCCGTAGGAGCCGATTACTTAGGTAGGAAAACGACACAACCCCATGTATGGTCTTCGAGTGGCTTTCGACAACCGCCTGTCCCTCCTGTAGCGTCATCCCCAAAGCGACCCCCTACGACGAGTTCGGCTATCCGGTCTGTCCGAACTGCGGCACGCTCATTCGAGCACCAGCCGACGGCGAGCCGGACGCGGCAGTCGCCCACGCCGAAACCGATTGAGCCAAACAGGTCGACCTGCTCGCCTCAGTATGGACTGGGAGCAGACGACAGTCGACGAGACGACCGACGAGTGGACCCGTACCGACGGCCACGCGACAATTCGGCTCCGCGAGCGAACCGACGGCTCGTATGCGGTCAGACTTGACCGACTCCACCAAGCCGAAGAGGGTCGCGGCTACGCCTTCGAAGTCGTCGACG
Organism: uncultured Haloferacaceae archaeon; assembly: GCA_964581495.1. Classification (GTDB taxonomy): domain Archaea; phylum Halobacteriota; class Halobacteria; order Halobacteriales; family Haloferacaceae; genus Halohasta. Next base: position 6,954 of record CAZOOU010000025.1, on the reverse strand, counting down.
ACCGGGCGACCGCCGAACAGTTGGTCGAACAGTGGCAGACGACGGATCCCGTCGACTAAGCTGGCCGACTACTCGGCGTTCGAACTATCGTCGACCGCCGAGCCATGGCCCCCACCGCCCGGCGTCCGGATTGTTACCGTCGTGCCGGCGGCAACGTCAAGCGTGGTTTTGGCCCCGACTGGCTCACCGTCGACCAGATTCTCCCCGCACGCGCCGTGTTCGCCGCCAGCAACCCCTCGGGGAGCGTGGCGTCGGCGTTCGGTGAGCAGCGAGACCGTTGCGGGCACCTCGATTTCGAGTTGCCGTTCGATTCCGTGGCCCCCGCGGAACCGGCCGCGGCCGCCACTGTCGGGGCGCAGCGCGTAGCGAGTGACACGGAGGGGATACTCGGCTTCGAGTGCCTCGACGGGCGTGTTGAGCGTGTTGGTCATGCCGACCTGGACGCCATCCATCCCGTCTTTGGTCGGCCGCGCGCCGAAGCCACCGCCGATGGTTTCGTAGTAGCTGAACGCTTCGCCGTCGCGGCTGCCGATTGTGAGATTGTTCATCGTCCCCTGGCTCTGTGCTGGAAGCCGGTCAGGGATGGCCTCGGAAAAAGCCGACAGCACGGTATCGGTCACCCGCTGGCTGGTTTCGACGTTACCACCGACGACAGCCGCCGGCGGCTCGGGATCAAGCAGACTCCCAGAGGGAATGTCGACGCTGACTGGCTCGTAACAGCCGTGGTTCGGCGGGATATCCGGATCAGTTACCGCGCGAATAACGAAGTAAACCGCACTTTTCGTGACTGCCCGCGGCGCGTTGACGTTGCCCGCGACTTGGGAGGCCGTCCCCTCGAAGTCGACGGTTACTGACTCGTTGTCGATGGTCACTGTGGCGCAGATGGGAATGTCGTCGTCGGAGATTCCATCGCCTTCGAGCAGATCTCGGGCGTCGAACGTACCGGTTGGCAACGCACCGAGTGCGGTCTCCATGCGCGTTCGGGAGTACTCGACAACGGCATCGAACGCCGCACGCAGCGTGTCGTGGCCGTGATCCGCGCGGAGCTCAGCCAGCCGGGTTTCGGCGCGCCTGTTGGCCGCCATCTGGGCCCGCAGGTCGGCGGCCCGTTCGTCGGGGTTGCGGACGTTCGCCAACAGCAGCGATTCGACTGCGGCGGTTCGCTCGCCGCCTGCGACGATTCGGACGGGCGGAATCCGCAGTCCCTCCTGGTAGATTTCGCGCGCGCCGGCCGGCATGCTCCCCGGCACCATCCCCCCAACATCGGCGTGGTGGGCCCGCGAAACCGCATATCCGAGGCGGTCGCCGTCGACGGCAATCGGCGAAACCATGGTGAGATCCGGCAGGTGGGTGCCGCCGGCAAACGGGTCGTTCAACAGCCAGATGTCGCCTGGCTCGGGATCGTGTGCGCGGACGGCGTCGACGGCCTCGGGCATCGCTCCGAGATGAACCGGAATGTGTTCGGCCTGAGCGATGAGTCGACCCTGCGCGTCGAACAGTGCGGTCGAGCAGTCGCGTCGCTCTTTGATGTTCGGCGAGTACGCCCCGCGGATCAACACCTGGCCCATCTCCTCGGCGACGCCCTCCAGTTGGTTGCGCATGATTTCGAGCGTAACCGGGTCACTCTCGCTCATTGGCCCGCCTCCCGGTCGAGTCGAAGCGTTCCATCCCTCGACACGCTTGCGGTCCATGCGGGCGGAACCACGGTTGTCGACTCGTCTGCCTCGATAATCGCGGGCCCCGAAATCGGCTGGTCGACCGGAACCCCACCCCGGTTGTACACTGGCGTCTCGCGGAACGCGCCGTCGAAAAACGCCTCCCGGCTTCCGATCCGAGTTGGGCCCTCGGGATCGTAGTCGACTGCGGGCTGCTCGCGGTCGGCCACTGCGGTCGCTCGAAGCGTCACAAGGTCGACTGGTTCGTCCATCCGGTAGCCGGCAGCAGCGTCATGCGCTGTATCGAACGCCTCGCGGATCGCTTCGGGGTCGATAGGTCGGCTGATCGAGACGGTGTGTTCGAAGCTCTGGCCGCTGTAGCGAAGATCCGCCGCATACGTGAGGCGTGGCTCGCCGGTTCTGTGACCACCGCCAACCCGAGAAAGCACGTTATCTCGCAGCTCCGAGAGCCGATCGTCGACGCGCTCGGCGTCGAGCTCCGAAAGTGGGGTTCGGATCGTTCGGGAGGCGTCGTGTTTCTCGTCGGCCGCAAGCAGGCCGAACGCCGACCGGACGCCGCTGGCGTAGGGAACGACTACTGTCTCGATATCCAGGCTTTCGGCCATTGCCGCCGCACACATCGGCCCCGCGCCGCCGAACGCACAGAGACCGAACTGTCGGGGGTCATGGCCACGGTCGACTGTCACCGTCCTGATCGCGCGGGTCATGTTGGCGTTGGCAACGCGGTAGACGCCGCGGGCTGCGTCGAGCGCGTCATCCAGCCCGGATTCCTCGGCGAGACTGCCGAGTGCGTCATGGGCCGCCCCGGCGTCGACCGAAAGTTCGCCGCCGAGTTCCGCCGTTTCGCCGATGTAGCCCAAGACGACGGTGGCGTCGGTGACCGTCGGCTCGGTGCCGCCGCGACCGTAGCAGGCCGGCCCAGGATTCGAGCCGGCCGATTCGGGACCCACACGGAGCGCGCCGCCGGCGTCGACCCACCCGATCGAGCCGCCGCCCGCCCCAACCGTGTGGATGTCGACCATCGGGACGCCGATCGGTCGGCCGTCGATTTCGGTCTCGGTTGTCAGCTGTGCGCCCTCGTCGGTCAGCAGGCTCACATCGCTGGAGGTGCCGCCCATATCGAACGTAATCAGCCCCTGGTCGGCCGCAACCGCATCCGCACTGATGACGCCCGCGGCGGGTCCCGAGAGGACGGTCGTTACCGCACGCTCTCGGACCGTCCGGCTGTCGGCAACACCGCCGTTCGACTGCATGATCCGCGGTGTCGGGACGCCAGCCTCCTGGGCACGCTCGTCGAGCCGCGAGAGATAGCGGTCGATCGGCGGTCTGACGTAGGCGTCGACGACTGTCGTCGACGTGCGTTCGTACTCTCGGAACTCCGCGAGCACCTCGTGTGAGGCCGACACCGGAATATCGAGTCGCTCGCGCAACCCGGCGGCGAGCCGCGTTTCGTTTTCCGGATGGGCGTACGCATGCAGCAGACAGACAGCGACGCTTTCGGCGTCGGTAGCGGCGATCTCGGCGGCAACCGTGTCGACGGCCTCGCTGTCGATTGACTGTTCGATACCCTCCGTCGTGGCACGTTCGTCGACCGTAAATCGGTGGGTTCGGTCGACGAGCGGCGTCGATTTTTCGGCATCCAGATCGTACAGCGACGGTCGGTCTTGGCGGCCGATCTCGATGACGTCGCCGAACCCCTTGGTCGTCACGAGCGCGGTAGTCGCGCCGCGTTCTTCCAAAAGAGCGTTGACCGAGACAGTCATCGCGTGGCTAAAGGATTCGATGGCAGCCGGCTCGATATCGGCGTGTTCGCAGGCGCGGGTAAGGCCCTGCATAACGCCCGCGCTTTGCTCGTCAGTTGACGGTACTTTGGCCGTCGACAGTTCGCCGTCGGCCAACAGAACGACGTCGGTGAACGTCCCGCCGACGTCAACGCCGACGACCGGCGGGGTCGACCGACGAGTCACCGGCAGTCACCCCGCGTCCGGCTCAGTAGCAGTTGCATACCGGCAGGCAGTCTGCAATCAACTTAGTGGTATCTCACTGGAGCTGTTCGGTCGTCTCGACGAGGGGATGACGGGCGTAGTCGACGATTTCGATATCCTCGATTCGCGCCAAGCCATGATTTGCAGCGGTTTCGGCCATGCCGAGGTCGACCGAGTCGCTGAGAACGATGACGTAGGCATCCATCGTTTCGATCCCCATGCTGTCGGCAGCCAACACGCGGTGGTGGCCGTCGGCCAGATACAGCTCTGGATCGTCGCTCGACCCCGTGTTGTCGATGACAACAAGGGGTTCGGCGAGCCCGCGGTCGAGTTCGTAGCGCCGACCGGCGAGTTCGTCGGCGTACACGCGCTCCTGTGTCGGCGTGAGATCGGCCAGCCGAACGGTCCGGCGTTCTTCGGTGAGTTCGACGCCGTCGTGGATCGACCCGAGGCTTCGGCGGAGTTTCCCGACCTTCTCGGGGGTGACTCGCTCGATCTGGCTTCTGACGACATCCGTATTCGAGAGAATGCCGACCAGTCGGCCCGCCTCGTCGACGACCGGCAGTTTCTGAATGCCTGACCGAAGAATCACGCGGGCGGCATCCGTCACCGACATCTCGGGGTCTGCAACCAGAATATCCGTGCTCATCACTGCCGAAATCGGTGTCTGTCCGTCGACGCCGAGCAGGTCACGGGCGGTGACAAAGCCTTCGACAGTCAGCTCACGACAGACCGGAAACCCGTTGTGGCCCTCACTTTCGACGATCCGGTTGCTCACCTCGGAGACCGAATCGTCGGGCGAGACCGTCGAAACCTCGCGGGTCATATACTCCCTGACGTGCGGTTTAGACTCCATTGGCTCCGTGTTGACTCAGCGCGCCCAAAAGGCTACTGTCACTCCGAGTGGTCGGACGACGCTGGCTCACGGTCGGGGCCGCCGAGCGGCGGGCTAATCATGTAGGCCGACGGCTCGCTGGCCGCATCTATCGCCGCAAACACGCGTTCGGCGACCAACTCGTGGACAACTGTCGTGAGATCCTCGCGTTCGTCGACCTCGCTGAGAATCCCCAACGGGAGCTGTGCGCCCGCCATATTCGCATGCCCGCCGGCGCTGCCGATTCGGTCGAGCGCCTGCCGAAGCACCTCACCGAGGTCGACTGCAGTCCCGCGCGTACGCCCCGACACGTAGATCGTCTCGTCGGTGTAGCCGTAGACTACCACGGTTGTTATCCCCTCCATATCAAGCAGATCGTCCGCAGTCTGGGCCAGCGCGTCGCGGTCGGTTATCCGGCCGACACACGTCGTAAGCGTCGAGCCGCGGACGTCCCGTCGCTGGATCGCTGTCGACAGCGTGTCGACGACCGACCCCGAGACGCTGGGCGATTCGATCCGCTTGAGATCGTCGCTGTTGGCGGTCACCGACAACGTGCTTGCGGCCTCGAAATCGGCCGCCGAGACCGCTCTGGTAAACCCCTTGGTGTCTGTTTGAATGCCGTACAACAGGGCGGTCGACAGCCGCTCGCCGATCGGGATGCCGAGCCGCCGGAAATACTCCGTGATAATCGTACTCGTCGAGCCAACCGTCGGTCGAATGTCGACGTAGCGGTCGGTTTCGTCGATCGGCATTCGTGGCGGATGGTGGTCGACGACGATCCCAACCTCGGTGTCGGGCGGTAGGCTGTCATTAACGCCGGGTTGGGCGTGGTCGACGAGCGCGATGGTGCCGTACTCGTCGGGGTCGAAACTATCTGTCTCGACGGGGTACAACGAAAGCTCCAACAGATTGACCAGCGCACGGTTTTCTTGGTGTGAGATGTCGCCGAAGTAGAAGGCATTCGCGGGCACACCGACTGATTCGGCGATTTGGACGAGCCCGACCGCACTGGCGATCGCATCCGGATCGGGGTTATCGTGGGCGACGACCGCCAGCGGTTTCGACAGCGACCGAATCGCCGACAACAACAGCCCCATCCCGCCGGCCGGTTCGGTGTCGACGGCATCCAACAGGCGCGCTGTGATCTCGCGGCGTGGATCGAGCAACTGGTCGACGGTCTCGGCGAGTCGACTGCGCGCCTCATCGCTCGCGTCGAGACCGACAGTTGCTAGCAGCGTTGCGGCCGGAAACGCCCGCCGTGCGGACGCTGCGATCCGTTCGGTTCGCTCGGTGCCGTCGGCTGCGATAACGACGATATCGGTTTCCGATGGGTAGTGGTGTGGATCGATCGGATCGCCCTCGACGGCGGCAATCGATTCGTCACGAAGCGTCGTCACCCAACCGCTGTCAGCGGTGACGACGTACAGTTCGCCTGGCGCGTCGGCGAGTCGGTCGACTAGCTGTCGGCCCAGCGTCCCGTCTCCGAGAACGAGCCGGCGAATCATGACTGTGGAAACGAGATGAAGGGCCAAAACCCTGCCGTCGTCGGCGTCAGACAGTCGACCAGGTATCGAAAAGGAGTCGACTACGGTCGCGAAGTACGTGGCTACGTATAAAAATTGAGTCGGCAGCCGCTATGCGAAGATCGCTGCGGCGGCGGCCTCAGCAGTTGCGATGACCGGACCGAAGCCGGGCAGCAACAGCACCGTGATCACACCGGCGGCGATCACCGCGGCGTAGAGTCCGGTTGGCTTGCTGTCGAGCGCGTCGAGGTTGCCGTTCGGCTCTTCGATCCACAGCGCCTTGACAACCCGGCTGTAGTAGTACAGCGACAGCGCGCTGGTGATCGCACCAACCGCCGCGAGCCACCAGAAGCCGGCGTTGACCGCGCCCGCGAACAGGAAGTACTTCGAGAAGAAGCCCCCGAAGACGGGCAATCCGGCCAGACTGAACATGAAGACGGTCATGGCAACACAGGCCATCGGAGCCTTGGTCGCAAGGCCGGCGTAATCCTCGAAGGTGCGACCGACGCCCCAGTACTCGACCATGGCAATGAACAGGAACGCGCCCGTGTTCATAAAGCCGTAGACGAGCAGGTGGGCCATCGCCGCCCCCATCACCGCGGAGTTGGTTTCGGTCGCACCCGCCGAGATTGCGGCGAGTCCGATCAGCGCGTAGCCGGCGTGGCCGATCGAGGAGTACGCCAGCATGCGTTTGACGTTCGACTGCGTGGCTGCGGCGAAGTTGCCGAGCGTCATCGTGACGACGGCGAGAATCCCGAACAGCAGCGCCCAGTCGATGGCGACATCGAGTGCGGGCATGAAGGCTTCGGCGAAGACGCGGAACGCAACAACGAAGCCAGCAGCCTTCGAGGCCGACGAAAGAAAGGCACTCACGGGTGCGGGTGCGCCCTCGTAGG
>CAZOOU010000024.1:12564-13682 GCA_964581495.1 uncultured Haloferacaceae archaeon | reverse complement strand
TCTCGGAGCTGGCCAACACCCACATGAAACCGTACCAGATCGCCCTCGGAAAGCCAATCGCGCTAACGGGCGGGATGGCCTGCATCCCCGGTATCGAGGACGTCTTCGAGGAGCGACTCTCCGAGGAGCTCGACCGCGATATTACGGTCGTCGCGGCCGACCGACCGGATCTCGCAGCCGCCCAGGGAGCCCAGCGCATCGCCGGCAAGCTGGCTGACAACCTCTGAGCAGTCGAACCACCCTTTTCTTTGCGTCACAGTCGACCAGTGACACGACTGTTACTCCCCAATTAATACGACTGGCATGGCTACTGGAAAGCATGTCAGAGCTGCCACTCGAACACGTCCATATCGAACCTGATTCCTCAAGCGACGGCCCCGCGCCGGCCGTCTTCGTGCTCCATGGACGGGGAGCCAACGAGCAGGATCTGTTGCCGATCGTCAAAGAGCTGCCCGACGAGTTCCACATCATCAGCCTCCGGGCTCCCGACCGCCTGCAAGGGGGGTATACGTGGTACGAGCTGGATCTCTCCGGTGGCGGCCTGCATCAGAGCCAGCCCCACCAGGGGGATTTCGAGCGGAGTCTCGGCCTGATCGCCGACAGCGTCGACGCTGCTGTCGACGCTTACGGTCTTGATGCCGACCGGCTCGGCCTGCTCGGTTTCAGCCAGGGTGCGATCACCAGTATGTCGTTGCTGTTGGAGTCGCCCGACGAGTTTGCGTGGGTTGTTGCACTCCACGGCTATCTGCCGGCCTCACACCGTGAGCTCGAACCAGAGGGCATCGTCGACAAACCCGTCTTTATCGCCGCCGGGAGCGCCGACCAGATCATCCCGTCAGCGCGGTCGGAGGCCGCCGCCGAGCGGTTCGAACAGCTGGGTGCGGCCGTCGAGTACACCGTGTATGAGGCGGCCCACGGTGTGAGCAGCGAGGAGCTGGCGGATCTCGTTGCGTTCGTCGACGCCACTCGAAACGCTGTTTGAGCAGCGTCAATGAGGATTGTCGGCATCTCCGCCGACGCGGTGGCCGACGGCACAGACAGCGACGATTCATTCTTGTCGACATCGAAACGCTGGGAGTCGCCACGTTATTCGACCGCGTGGACGGCTAACCGCATGG
>CAZOOU010000024.1:8879-12464 GCA_964581495.1 uncultured Haloferacaceae archaeon | reverse complement strand
CGCTACACGCCCGGTAACGTGTCGACCCAGCCGACGGTCTCGATAGCGATCCACGCGACAAACAGCCCGTAGCTGCCGGCCAGAACCCATGCCTCCCGGCGTGTGATTGCAAGATCAGTTCGCATCAGTGTAAACAGAATGATCGTCGCCAGCGTGAGCACGCCCATCATCGGCACCGCCAGTGCGTAGTCGACCGTTACCGCACCGACCAACATCACACCGACCGGCAGCGCGACAAGCAGATCAAAGGTATTGGAGCCGAGCACGTTCGCGAGGCTCACCTCGCCCTCGTCGCGTTTTGCGGCCCGGACGCTCATAATCGCATCCGGCAGGCTGGTGCCGGCGGCGACGATGACGAGCCCCCAGATGAACTCCGGCGAATCGAACAGCTCGCCGAAGCCGAGTGCAGCCCGGATCAGTCCCTCGACGGCAATCACGATCAACACGAGACCGCCCGCCAGTCGGAGCCACTCGCGGCTGATTGCGATTTTCTCGGAACTGATCGGCGACTCGTAGTCGGAGATATCCTGGTACTGGATGAACAGATACAGCGCGTAGACAGCCAGCGGGATCAACGCAAGCGGTCGACCGATCTCCGAGACGGCCCCCGAGCCGTCGGTGTTGTAGATCACCCCAAATGAAAACGTGAGCAACAACACCGCAATCGAGAGCATGTAGAACTGTGCTTCCTTATAGACGACCGCCCGGTTGACCGTCAGCGGACTCCGAGCGAACGCGGCCACGGCCGGAATCACGAGGATGTTGAAGATCGCCGAGCCGACGATTGTCCCGACACCGAGATCGAACGTGCCGTGGACAAGCACTGCAAGCACGACGCTCGCAAGCTCCGGAAAGCTCGATCCGATGGCGACGATCACCGCCCCCTGGACGACCGCTGGCAGGCCATAGTACAGCGCGAGCCGTTGGCTTGCGGTATCCAACAGGCGACTTCCGGCCCAGACAATCGCCGTCGAGACAACTGTCAGAGCGACCAGCGCGAGTACCGACACACCCACGAGTAGGTCGACCAACCATACTAAGCCCCTCGGTCCGGCCGACCATCTCGGATTCCGACCTATCGACTCGGTCCGGCCGCCCATCGCCACCGGCGTCGACAGCCCCGGCGAACCGCGCGCAGCGCACTCACATGGTCCCTTCCGGCACATCTAAACCCCTCGAACTCGTGGTTTGGGTATGAGCGTCGACGCCGCAACACTCGAAGATCTGGGCCGCGAACTGGGCGAGCAGATCGCCAACAGTCCCGAACACAAAGCCTTCATCGAGGCCAACGAGGCTGTCGAAAACGATGCCGAAGCCCAAGAGATGATCCGGGAGTTCGAACAGCTCCGCCACGAGTTCATGCTTGACCGAGAGGCCGGCCGCGCCGACCGCCAGTCGATGCGCAACGTCCAGGAGGCCCAGCGAGACCTCCACAACCTGCCCGTCATGGCGGAGTACCTCGACGCCCAACAAGCACTGCAGGATCGACTTGCGTCGGTCAATGAGGCTATTTCGGACGAGATCGCCGTCGACTTCGGTGGCGAGGCCGGCGGCTGCTGTCAGGACTGAGTCGACTCAATTCAGTCACACTAACTCTTTCAGTTTCGATAATTGGAGAGGTACGCTTAATTCAGTTCGGTACCATCATTCCGTGATGAGCCGACGCCTCTCGACTGGGATCGACGTGCTGGATCGGCAGCTCGACGGGGGGATCCCAACCGGGAGCATTGTGCTGTTTTCGGCCGATCCGGCCAGCCAATCGGAGCTCCTGTTGTACGAGGTGACCGCAGTGCGGATGACGCTGTATCTGACGACGATTCGGTCCGATCAGGCCGTCCAAGACGCGCTGGACCGAACCAGTCGGTACACGACGGTCGGCGAGCCGACGATTCGGGATATCGGTGTCGAGGCCCCGCTCGACCAGGGCAACAAGTTGGTGGGGACGATGCCGGCGGAGTCGACACTTATTATCGACTCGTTGGACCCGCTCGAACGACAGGACGCCAGCCGGTATCGGTACTTTTTGAACCAGCTGCAGACCCAGATGCAAAACACCGATTCTATTGCGATTCTGCATGCGATGGATGGTCGGTCAGTGCCCGTTTTGCGGGATGTGACCGAGCATATGGCCGATGTCGTGTTCAATCTCAACACGGAGATCCAGGGCACCGAGATCGTCAACCGGCTGTCGGTGCCGAAGTTCCGCGGTGGCCGGGCACTCGATGAGACGATCAAGCTCAAACTGTCGAGCGGTGTGTCGATCGACACGAGCCGGGATATTGCTTGATCCTGGTCGGTGACATATCTGCGAAGCGTGTACAAGGTTTTAAGAATGTCCTGAGCGATTCATCTATCAATGAACCGACCGTCGACCACGAAAGACGACACCAAAGGCGGGAGTCGATGAACAAAATCAGTATTCTCCTCCTTTTGATGGTCGCCTTTGCGGTCGCGCTCGTCGTCGGCCTGCTCGTGTTAGCTCCGGAGGGGGTTGTCGAAAACCCACCCGGCAGCATCGCGCTTCCAGTGTTACCGGCGTACTAAGCAGTTTCTCGTAAACTGCCCAACCAGTCGACCGATGTCTCTCTATCGGTGAGAGCCGACAGAACTGCGCCCAGGTAGTGAAAAAGCTATCAGTTTCGGCACAGATAGTCGACTGGACTGTCCGCAGGCGACGACAGGACGGGTTGTCAGTCATTGTATGATCAACACTGATAACTAGATAGGAACGTTGAAACAACCCTCATGATTAGTGGTATATATGAGTCATCCGGGGGATTCATTTCGTCTACTCTACGTCGAGCCCGACCCGGTCTATCGGACCGAAGTCGCCTCGACCTGTGGGCCCCAGTGGGACGTCGAGACGGTCACGTCGGCCGACGAGGCGATGGACGCCATCGAGACGGCCGACTGTGTCGTCGTCTCCGACCAGCTTCCGGATCGCAGTACGCTTGGGTTTTTTCATGATCTACAGGCCGAAGACGAGACACTCCCGGTTGTGTTGTTCGCAGCCACCGAGGATCTCGATCTGCAGCGCGAAGCGTTTCGAGCCGGCATAACTGACGTAATCTACAAACAGCGATCCCCGAGTGAGTCGACCGATACAACGCCAGCCGAGACGGCTTCGGCGGGCGATCTCTCGGATGGGATCGTCGGGTTGGCAAACCGACTGGAGACGCTGGAGACAGAGACAACGGATCTCAACGGGATCACGCTCGATGTCTCGCGGTCGCTGATGGGCGCGGCCGACGACGAGGTCGACATGAAAACCAAGTGGGCGCTCCAGTCGCTGGCCGAGGAGATCGACGCCAATCAGTGTCAGATCTACCAGGTCGACGACAGCGACGAGCTGTCGTTGCTTCACGGCTGGAGCGACGACGAACGCGTCGCCGATGAGAGCCACCACCAGCTGTTCGGAATCGGGAGCCAAACAGTCGCTTCCGAGCAGTTTCCGGGGTTCGACAGCCAGCTCACGCAGTTCGAGCCGGCCTGTATCGACGTCAGCAGACTCGATCCGAGCACTGATGGCGGACAAAAGCCATCCGACGAAACCGCCTCAGCAGAGACGGCTGAGACGGCTGAGAC
>CAZOOU010000024.1:0-8779 GCA_964581495.1 uncultured Haloferacaceae archaeon | reverse complement strand
CTCAGCGATGAGTCGATCCCAACCGACGCCGACCGCGGAACGCTGCTTGCGTTGCCGATTGTCATCGAATGGCAGCTTTCGGGTGTGATCGTGGTCACCGTCGACCACCCCCGTGAGTGGACCGAGGATGCCCGCCAGCGGCTCCAAGCGATCGGCGAACTCGTTGGCCACATGGAGCGTCGGCGTCGACAGCGCGCGGAGCTCGAACGACAGAACGAACAGCTCGAACAGTTCGCGTCGGTTATCAGCCACGACCTACAGAACCCGCTCAACGTGATCTCGGGGTATCTCGATCTCGCCATCGAGACCGGGAGCGTCGACCAACTCGAACCGGCAGTCAACGCCGCCGATCGCATGGAGTCGTTGCTCAGTGACCTACTGACACTGGCCCGAGAGGGGCGCGCAGTCGGCGAAACCGCGCCGGTCGACCTCGAAACGGTCGTCAGCGAAGCCTGGGAGAGCGTCGAAACCTACGATGCGACACTGGATCTGGTCGGCTTCGAGGCCGAAACCACCGTTGAAGCCGATCAGTCACGGCTCAAAGAGGCCTTCGAGAACATCTATAAAAACGCGATCGTCCACGCCGGCGAGGATGTGAACATGCGCGTCGAGGTCGACGGCAGAACGGTGTACGTCGCCGACGACGGGCCGGGGATTCCCGAAGACAAACGCGAGGAAATCTTCGAGCACGGCCACACCGGCGGCGACGGCACCGGTCTCGGGCTGTCGATCGTCCAGTCGGTGATCGAGGGCCACGACTGGGAAATCGAGGCTGCCGAAAGCAAAGAGGGCGGCGCGCGATTCGATATCGACCTCGACGGGTAGTCGACTCGTGGCGGGCGGCTCAGTGGAGTTTCAGCTCGACTCGTCGACCGTCCGGATCGCGCACGTAGACCGCCCAGTCTCGGCCGTAGGCTCCGTACCGTTTGTACGGCTCGTCGTCTTCGACAGTGACGCCCGCCTCGCGGAGCTCCTCGATCAGCAGCTCGATTTCGCCGCCGGTTGCCACGCTGTTCGACCGAACCAACAGACAGAGATGCTCGCCGCTGACATCGATGGGCTCGTCGGTCGGCACGAGATGGATGTGTCGACCGCCCGCGACGACGGCGACGTACGGCACGTTGCCCTGGTCGTACCGGTCGCGGTCGCGGATCTCCAAGCCGAGCAGCTCGTGATAAAACCCAAGCGCGCGGTCGAGATCCGATACCCGGATGGCGACGTGATCGAGGTCGACGATATCGAGATCCATACATCGCGTTCGCCGTCGACGCATAAAACGCTGGGCGTGGCTGGAGCCGCGTTATCTTGGAACGGGGTCGCGCTGTTGCCACACCGCACACAAAGGGTTTCGTACCCCGAGAGTGTTGGGTCCGTATGACAGACCCAACCTACGTTATCGGCCACCAGGGACCGGATACGGACGCGATCTGTTCGGCACTCGCGTATGCCCGACTCAAAGCCACCGACGACTCCGCAGTTACTGCCGCCCGCGCCGGAGAACTCAACCCAGAAACCGCGTTCGTTCTCGATCGGTGGGACGTCGAGGCTCCCACACTTTTAGCGGACGCAACCGACGAGCAGTTGATCCTCGTCGACCACAACGAACACAGCCAGACGGTCGATGGCGCGCGCGAGGCGACGATCACCGAGATCGTCGACCACCATCGCCTCGGCGATGTGACGACGAGCGAGCCGATCTTCTGTCTGATCGAACCCGTCGGCTCGACGGCGACGATTCTCTACGGGCTGTACGAACAGCGCGGCGTCGACCTCGATTCGCAGACCGCGGGGTTGTTGCTCAGTGGGCTGGTCAGCGATACGGTCGTCCTTCGGTCGCCGACCACAACCGACCGGGATCGGACGGTCGCCGAGCAGTTGGCCGAGATCGCTGGCGTCGACATCGAAGCCTACGGCAAAGAGCTGCTGGCCCAAAAGAGCAAGCTCGGCGAAAAGAGCCCCCGCGAGATGGTGCTTGGTGATTTCAAAGAGTTCGAGTTCGGCGACTCATCAGTGGGAATCGGCCAGATCGAAACCGTCGAGCCCGAGCCCGTCATCGAACAGCGCGAGGCGATCCAGACGGCAATGAACGACATCGTCGACGAACGCGACTATGACGTGTTGATCCTCTTGGTGACGGATCTGCTCGACGAGGCGTCGACGGCGTTCGTCGTCGGCGAGGCCGAACGAGTCGCCTCCGCACTCGACGCGGAGATTACCGACGGCGAGGCGTTTTTGCCGGGTGTGATGTCGCGGAAAAAGCAGGTCGTGCCGCCACTTGAATCGGCGTTTCGCTAATCGGCGTTTCGCTAATCGGTGTTTCGCTACTCAGTTGCTCGCCTGATCGGCTGCGCAGGGCGAGCGGTCGATCAGTGGCTCGCGGTCGCCGCTGGTGGCTCTTCGAGCAGCTCCTTTGTTTTCCGATGGCGGTACCGAAACATCGGCTCGAATCCGACGACTGCAAGCGTATTGAGACGGTCGACGGGCGAGGGGAGTTCGTACTCGACAGTATCGATCAGGACAGTCTCGCCGCTGTCGCCATACATCTCGTGGGTATGAATCCACAGATCGAACGGTCCGCCGAGCATGTCGTCTCTGAACATGCAGTAGCCTTCGCCCTCTCGCCGGTCGGTTATGCGCGAGATCCAGCGTGTTTCGGGAGCAACACCCAGCGGTTTCGAGGCCATCGAGATCTCGGTGCCTTCGACTAACGTCTCGGAGTCGCGGTCGCCCTCGGGCCCACGGACTGATTCGACACGCAGGCCCATCCATCCGGGCGTGAGTGCTTCGAGCCCATCGATTGTCGAGTGGAACGCCCACACCTCTTCGAGCGGGGCCCGGATTCTGCTACGGCGTCGGTAGGTCGACATACCGTCTCTACGGGAGCCAACAGGAAAAAACCGCGCGACACTGGCCGTCGCATACCTCGCGATCGATCAAACAGTAAATCGCTCGACGGCCGTCCCCGCAACCCGCAGATCGGTGTCGCTTGCCGCGGCAACTGTCACCGGAACCTCGCCGTGGCCGATTGGGAGTGTCAGCGAGAACTCGCCGTCTTCGACCTCTTCGATCACGGTCTGTTCGGTCAGCTTGACTGCAACGACTTCACCGTCGGTTTCGCCGGTGAGTTTGAGTTTGTCGTCGACGATCTTGCTTTCGACCCGGAGCGTCGGCGCAGGCTGGCGATCCGTGGTGAGATACCGGTTTTCGACAGCAGCCGGCATCTCGACCGGGTGGCCCTCGTCGATGCCGTGGGCCAGTCGAATGAACTGGGCCATACTCCAGGCCAGCGGCGTCGCCGACCCGGTGCCCTCGCCGATATCCCAGTTGTAGTCGTTTTCGATATGCCGGTCCCACACCTGCTCGGCGATCATCCGGCCGCTGTTGGCGAAGCCGGCCATCGTTTCGAGCATGGATTGGGGTTCGAGCGGCCCCTCGTCGGTGCCGGCAATGAGCTCGTACTCGCCGCGCTCGCCGGTGAAGATGGGCCACAGTCGACCTTTCCCCTTCGTTTGGACCGACCACGGCGCGCCTTCGGCCTCCTCGCTGCGCTCGCCGTAGCCGTCACCGTTGTACCGGTAGAATGCCGGCCCTTGAGGGGTGTCGACGCGGATCGTCTCGTCGGCTTCCGTCAGCGAGTTTTTGATTACCTCGTCGTCGTGGGGTTTGATTCCCAGCCGCGTGAGTTCGAGGAAACCGCCGTCGATAATCTCGCGTTCGTCGAGCGTCGGCCCCGCGTTCGCAAGCGTTCGCAGGTGGCCCGCCTCAGGGTTGCCGTCGCGGGTGACGCGCACGTAGTACGGCGTGTTCGTGTGGAGATCGGTTCCCGTCTCGGTGGCGGTCCACTCTTCGACGCGGTCGGTCCACTCATCCGCGAGCGCAAGCCACGGCAGCGCGTCGCCGTCTTCACCTTCGTCGATGGCGAGATCGGCCGCACAGACGAGTCCGGCGATCTCAGCCGCGATCGATGACGGCGAGTAGCCGGCCTCCTCTTCCCACCGCTCTTGAGCTGTGGCGGGCCCGTTGCGCGCGACGTAGTCGGCCGACCGTTTGACATTGATATAGTCGTACTCGACGTCAGCGAAGTCGACGCCGTCTTCGGCGAGTTGGTAGGCCATCACCTGCGGGAACGAGATGTTGTCGATCTGCTCGCCGCCCCACCGGGTGCGGCCGTTGACGTAGGTGTTCTGTGGGATAAAGCCCTCGTCGTCCTGCTGGTACTCGTAGATGTACTGGAGCGCGTCGGTTGCCGTTTTTAAGTCGCCAACTGCCTCAAAGACGGTAAAGACCTGGTACAGATCCCGCGACCAGACGAAGTTGTAGCCGTAACCTTTGGGCTCGTCGGCGGTGACCGCCTCGCCCCACGGCACCGAGGGGCTGGCGATCCCGGCACCCATGTACGTTTTGTCCTCGACCGCACGGAGCGCCATCAGACAGCTTTTGTACTGTGCAAGCAGGTCGTCGTCGCCAGTAACCGAGTCGGGGAACGGTTTGTCGGCCAAAAAGTCGGCCCAGGTGTCGGTGAACTCGGCTCTGACGTTTTCGTAGCCCCGTGCCAGTGCACCCTCGGCCTCGCCGAGCGCGGCCGCCGTATCGGCGTTCTCACCGAACCCAACCGCGACTGTCTCGGTTACGTCGCCCGAACCGATCCGACCCGCAAGCACGATGCTGTCATCGTCGAGTCGGTCGTTCGGCGTTGGTCGTTTGCCCTCCGAAAACAGCTTCGAGAGGTGATCCGACCCCGCCGAGCCGACCGTCGCCCAGTCGAAGCGGCTGGCGGTCGTCATCGCGGCGGCAACGCTGTACACGTCGCCGTCTTCGTTCGTCAGTATCGGCTCCGAGCCGGTGTCGTACGCCTCGGCGTCGCGGGCGGCCAGATGGTAGTTGCCGCTCTCGCCGAGTCGATAGCCTCTGTCGCGCGTGCCGGTGTTGGTGAGCGCGATATCGGCGACGGCATACAGTTCGTACTCGTTGTCATCGTTGGCCTGAAAGTCGACTTCAGCCAACAGCGCGTCGTGGTTCGGATCAATGGCGTACTCGACGGTGAGTTGCCACTCGTGGCCTCTGCCGTCGCCGCGCTCGGTGATGATGTGGCGGAACAACAGCGCGTCGTCGTCGGCCGGCTCGACACGGCGCTCGATGGTTTCGGTGTCGTCGTCGATCCGCGTCTCGTTGTGGGTCCGGGCCGTGTACGTCGACTTCTTGCCCGTGTCGCTAATAATAAAGTCGACCGTCCGGAGGTTCATCAGGTCGACACGCGGAAAGCGAACCTCGGTCAGCGCGCCCTCGGTGAGCGTATACCAGACTTTCGAGGGTTCGTCGTCGCCGTGGTCGGCGACCGTGGCGACACCGTACTTTTCGCCGGTCGTCCAGCGTGGTCGGCTCATCGGGCCCGACGGCGCGGGCGTCGACACCGGCAGGGCGTTCTGCTCGCGGAGGGCAGCGGTCGCCCGGAGCCGCAGCGCGTGTGACCACCCGAGCGGCGAAGCGCCGTCGAGCGAGCCGTCGTCGAAGACCTGCTCGGAAAGATAGCCCGCCCGGCTGGTGAGTGGACCGTCGGGCAACAGCAGCGAGTACAGCGTTTCGGCGATCTCGAAGTACTCTTCGGCGTCATCGTCGCGGTCGTGGGCGTTCAACAGCACGCCAAGGTCGGCGGCGGCGTTGGCTCCCCACGCGGTCGAAACGCTCCAGATCTTCTCGCCGGACTGACCGCCCGACCGCCAGGTGTCGCCTTCGAACCGCGCGAGCCCAGCGACATCTGTGTCGTCGGGATCGCGGTACAGCGCATCGAAGACGTGGCGAATGTGGTCGGTCAGCCGATCGAGCGTCGAGTCGTCGAGCTCGTCGATGCGGTCGTAGGCAGCCAACGCATCGACAATCGCGAACGTGCCCGAGTCGATCCGGTTGTCGATCTTGCCGCTTTTGTTGAGTCGGAGCCCGTAACACTCGCGTTCCTCGCTCCAAACCTGATCGAGACTGTCGACGATGGTTTCGGCCTGCTCGCGGGCGTGCGCTGCGATGTCGTGGTCGACTGGCGCGTCGGCGACCGTCGCATACGCCAGTAGGTAGGTGGCTGCGGTGTGGGTAAAGCGGCCCTCCATGTTCTCCCAGAGGTTCTGTGAGCGTCCGGGCAGCCCGTCGTCTTCGAGCGTCTCGTCTAAGACGGCCAGCGCGTCGTGGATCGTCTCGCGGATCGACGCCTGCAGGTCATCGTCGAGCGTCTCGCCGCGTTCCGAAAGAAGGGTCGCCAAAAAGGCGGCCGCGCTGGCGGTCTGGTCGGACTGATACTCGTCGTTGCCCGCACCTTCGAGGCGGCTGTGGGCCCACCCCGGCGCGAGCGAGCCGTCGACGGCCCACGCACGATGTGACCACGAGCCGTCGTCGAGCTGTGTCTGGCAGAAAAACTCGGCAGTTGTCTCGATGTTTCGCTGAAGATCCAAATCAAGCAGGCGGTCGGCATCAAGCAAGTTGCGGCCGGTTTCGGCTTCATCGCGGAACCAGGTGTAGCCGTAGCCGCCCGAATGGCTGTAGAACGGATCGAACTCGGGGGCGGCGATGTGCGCGCCGGTTGGAGCCGTCAGCAGCGAGAGTGCCCGCAGGTCCGCCCGGACGACGTTGCCGTTCGGAGCCGATTTCGGCACCGAAACCTCCGCGCGTTCGCGGCCGGCCTCGCGGATGTCGTCGGCTGTTCGGTGAGCCTCAGCACAGCGTCGGATGTCACCGAGTGCGGCCTCCCGGTCCAGGGTGTCGTGGTCCGAAATCTGGGTGACAAGCGTTGTTTTGGCGGCCCGGCCGGTCTGTTCGAGCGGCGCGTTGACGACGACATCGCCGCTGAGGTGGGTGTCTTCGAAGCGGTCGACCACCGCATCGCGTGGGAAATCGAACGCCTCCTCCGAAAGCATCTCCTCGAATCGTTCGGGGATCTGGCCGCGAACGTCCGTGATCCCGTTCGATGCGGTGACGTAGTCGTGTTCGGCCCGGTGGAACACCTCGACGGTTTTGCTGTCGTCGGGGCCGACGTTTTCGTGAATAAGGCGACCGACCTGTGTTTCTCTGCCCTCGGGGGCGAACGTCAAAAATGCCGTCAGCTCGGCGTCTGCCGGGATCGCTCCACGGAGTTCGACGTGTGTGAGATGCGCCCGGCCCAGCGTGAGGTCATACTGGTGGACCGTAAAGCCGTGGGCGTCGTACTCGGTTTCGACGACGTTGGTTTCGCGGTAGTAGTGCTGTCTGACCGTCGAAAACTCGTCGAACCATCGGGTGCCACTGTCGGTCTCAATGCCCAGTCGTGATCTATCGATGCCGTAGAGTCCAGAAAGCGCCGACGAATAATCGCGGAGACTGCCCTCAGGGTCGACGTAGACGAGTCGATCCCCGTGGGCCGAAAACGCGCCCTCGGTGGTCCGAGCCTCCTCGGGAAAGCGTTGCCCACCGTTGCGTTTGTATTCGTTCAACGCGGTTCGGAGTCGCATGTACTCCCCGATTGGTGGTCTACAACTAAGTATTGGCGGCTCGGCGTTGTGGGAGGTATATGAATGGTCCATGAAGAACGATGATGTACTCGGCGGTAGTCAGCCGATTCGACAGGCCAGAAACCCGAGCACATCCCCACGGACGGAACCGTCAAAACCCATGAATAATGTGGCTAGATCGCCTAAATTCACGTGATATGTACTTTCCAAATACATAAGACCAAAGTAACGGAGTGTGTAGATACGCACATGGACCATCCAGGACCGCCGCAGTTCGTTGCGGTTGGCGACAGTATCCAGCTCGCCCCTCGGGACCCAGACCCTGAGGCCGACTACGAGTGGACAATCAGTGAAGCACCGCTTGCCAGCGAGGCAACGCTCGGCGACAACGCCGTCGAGCAGTTCATCCCGGACGTGCCGGGTCGCTACACGGCCACCCTCCGCACACCCGAAGACCGGTTTGATCTAACGATCCGCGTCTTCCCCAGCGACCGCCGACCAACGGGCGAAGGCTCAGGAGCCGGTCGCTCCGGCTACAGCGGCTACAGCGGCCAGAGCGGTTCCGCACGCCCGTTCCAGTCGGGCGGCGTCAGCGGCTCCGGCTCGGGATCGGCCGCACTCGGCGAGTCAAGCGGCCAGGGAGAGGGTCGACCGCGCATCCGACTCGACGGCGAGATCGTCGGCGACGAGGCGGTTATCACCGCAACGGTGCAACCGCATCCCGACTCGACGCGTGATGTCGACGAACTCGACGTTGAGTTCCTGCTTGACGACCGTGACGGCATCGCCGAAAGCGACGTCACCATCGACGACCGCACGGTGCGGATCCCGCTTGAGGTGATCGAGGGTGAGATCCGCGTCCACGCGGTCGCCATCGGCGACAGCTACAGTGTGGCCGACGCGGTCAGCGTCGACCGACTCAGCGGCGAACTCAAAACCGACGGCGGGGTGGCCGCAACCGGCGATTTTGCGGTCCACCGGCTGAATGATCCGCCGGAGTGGGGCACCGATGTCACCCTCTACGAGATCTACGTTCGCGGCTACGCGGCCGACGACGACGAGGCCGAAACGACGTTCGAGGCGCTCGAAAAGCGACTCGACCACATGGAAGAGTTGGGCGTCGACTGTCTGTGGCTCACCCCAGTGCTCCAGCACGACGGCGCGCCACACGGCTACAACATCACGGACTTCTTCTCGATTGCCGACGACCTCGGCGACCGCGAGGATTACGAGGCGTTTGTCGACGCGGCCCACGACCGTGGGATGTCCGTCCTCTTCGATCTCGTGATGAACCACTCGGCGCGCGATCA
>CAZOOU010000023.1:0-13882 GCA_964581495.1 uncultured Haloferacaceae archaeon | reverse complement strand
CGATCACCGCACTCAGAAAGATCATCGCCAGAAACGAGGTCGGGTCCTGGCTCATGTCTCTGGCTTTCGCGGTGATTTCGGGCTGTGTCAGTGGATCGAAGCCGCTGGCAAACCGGCTCTGGAGCGCCTCGCTTTGGGGTGTCTCCGCGCTGGCGAGCGTGCCGATGATGATCTGGTCGCTGTCGATCTCCGCCTCGTCGAGTTCGGCGAGCAGATAACCGATAGCGTCGCTGGGGACGGGTGCCGAAAACTGCCACTGTTGGGTGCCGTTCGTCCAACTCTTCTGGCGGACGAAGTCGACGCCCTCGTTGGCGAAGAGTTCAGCGACGGTCTCGCGGTCGGCGTCGTCGACGAGCACCTGCAGGTTACGCACACCATCGCCACCACGGCACGACCCAAAAGCGTCGTGGCCGCCCGTGCCGAGAGAGTACCGACAGTTAGAGGTCTTTTCTGCTGACACCCGGCAGCTCAACCGCGAGGTCAGCGCCGAACGCGCTGGCCGGCGTCTGGAACCCTGCCGAGACGTCGTCGACGCCGTCCGCACAGGCCAGGGCGGCCGCAACAGTCACATCGTACGGATCTGGTGTTCGAAGCGTCGACTGGACGGTCTCACCGGTCGACTCGGACCAGGCTTCGGCCCAGATTCGCGTCTCGTTTTCGGCACGCGCGGCCTCGCTTGGTCCCTCGACGAACTGGTCGACCAACCGACTCAGTACGCGCTGGGCAGGGTCGGTCGCCAACAGTTGCTCGAGTGGTCGACCGAGCCGAATCGCGTGCCGGACGGCGTCGGGGAGTGCCACGTAGGTCGTAATGTTCGGCACGCCGGTCGAGTGGTAGGCCGTCGAAAGATCACCCAGCGGCACTGCAACAACCGTCTGGCTTCCCGCACCGAAGTCGACCACGCGAGCTTTCGATCCCGACCGAACCGCCCGAAGCTGGCCGCCCTCCCGGACCGCCCCGCCGGAGCCAACTCCCCTGAGAACGGTTTTGAGCGTCCCACCGGAAAACGAGCCGTCGGCCGAAATCGCCACGGACAGATGGCTCGGCTCGTCGAGTCGCGCGGTGAGGTGGGCCGCCAAACAGTCGGTTGGGACGACATCGAAGCCGACCCCAGGCAGTAGCGTCACGCCGGCCGCCCGCGCCTCGTCGTCGCGGCGAGCCAGCCGCTCGAACACCGGGATTTCGCCGGTGATATCCAGGTAGTCGACGCCACGATTCAGACAGGCCTCAACCATCGGCTCGGCAGTCTCCGCGAACGGGCCCGCACAGTTGAGCACGGCATCGATACCGGCAAGCTGTGTCTCGATATCTCTGTCAAGCCCGAACGCCCGGCTTCGACAGTCGAGGTCGGCGGCGAGACTGTGGAGCTGGTCGGGGTCGCGGCCAGCCAAAATAGGGTCGTGGCCACGGTCGACGGCCGCCTGAGCGATATGCCGGCCCGTATAGCCGTACGCGCCGTAGATGAGCAGCGAATCCATAGTCGATAGTAACGGGTCGACAGGAAAAATAGGCGGCGACTACCCTGGCGTAGTCAGCGCCAAACAACGGCTGCGTCTCGGTCGGTACCCCCGTTCGTTGCCACCGTCGAAACCCGAATGCCGGCGGCTGTCCAAGCATGGATATGACGCGGGTCACAGTTGGCGGTCGACTCCATTTCGGTTTCGGGAACCTCTCGTTGGCCCACGAACGGCTGTACGGCGCGCTCGGCGTCGCCCTCGACGAGCCGCAGCTGTCGCTTACTGTCGAGCGTGCCGACAGCGTGGTCGCCCCAAAGCGGTGCCGCGAGCTCGCCGCAACCGTCTGCGAGCAGTTGGGTGTAGCCGGTGCCGAACTCAGTGTTACAAAGCGACTACCGCCGCATGTCGGCCTCGGCAGCGGCACCCAGCTCGCACTCGCTGTTGCGGCCGGCATCGCCGAGGCCTACGGCCAGTCAGTCGACGTCCGGCAGCTGGCACCCACACTCGGCCGCGGCGGGCGGTCGGGAATCGGGGTGGCAACGTTCGAGGCTGGCGGCTTCGTGCTCGACGGCGGCCACCCAACCGCGCGGTTTACGACCGACCGGCCGGTCGACGGCGCGTGGACGGTGCCGCCGGTTGCCGCGCGCCACCCAGTGGCCGACGACTGGCGATTCTTGGTCGTGTTGCCCGCCGCAGAGCCGGGCCGCAGCGGCCAGACCGAAGACGACAGCATTCGGGGAGTCATCGAGCGCGCCGACCCCGGCCCAGCCGACCGCATCGCGGGGCTGATCGTTCGCGACGTACTGCCGGCGGTCGCGATGGGCAACGCCGACCGCTTTGGGACCGCTGTCGCCGAAATCGGCCGACTCAACGGAACGTGGTACGCCGACGAACAGGGTGGCGTCTACCGGCCACCGGTCGGCGAGATCGTCGACGCGCTGGCCTCGGAGCCGGCCGTCTACGGCGCGGGCCAATCGTCGTGGGGGCCGGCCGTCTACGGCGTTACGGACACCGAGAACGCGGCCGCCGCCCACGCGGCCGGCGTCGACGCGCTCGATGCGGCCGGCCTGGACGGCGAAGTCATCGTCGCCGAAGGGCGAAACCAGGGTGCGGTTATCGACGGTGAGTGAGCAGGATCGGCGAAACGGCTAAGAATTGACCGTTGTATTGGTAGGTATGGACGACATCCCGTTCGGGATCTCGCGGCTCGATTCGCTGCTCGGCGGCGGCGCGCCCCCCGGTAGTGTCGTGTTGCTCTCGGGAGAGGCCGGTGCCGGTGCTCGCGAGTTTGCCTACACGAGTGCGGCGATGAACGCGCTGGCCCAGACCGACGACGACCTGTTCGATCTCCACTACGGCGAGCTCCCCGAGGGGGCCGTCCTCCCGCCGGAAGTCCACTATCTCTCGTTTACGTCCTCGAAGTCGACGCTCGAAGAGGAGCTTCGGTACACGCTGTCGGACGACATCGTCGACGCGGCGGTCGACCGCATCAACTATCTGGATCTGTCGACCGAATACTTCCAGTCGAGTCGGATTCCCCAAGACTGGTATCTGGGTCGCACAACCCAGCTGTCGGATCTCAGCGGCGGCGGCAACCGCGAAAAAGTCCTCAGCGTGCTCGGGGATTACCTGACCGAGCATGCCTCGGGGAACCTGGTCGTGTTCGATTCGATCACCGACCTGTTGAGCGCGCTGGGCGACGATCTGAAGTGGCAGGATATCCCGATGCTCATTCGTGGGCTCAAGCGCGCGGCCGCACAGTGGGGCGGATTGATCCTGATTTTGGCCAGCGAGGAGACGCTCGAACCGACCGAACTCGGCCAGCTGTCGGATGCCGCCAGCGGCACGATCGATTTTGCGTGGGAGACCGGCGGCTCCAAACGCGCACGCGTGATGGTTGTCAGGCAGTTCCGTGGCGTCCTCTCGCGGCTCGAAGACGAAGACATCGTCCAGTTCGAAGGCGAAATCCACGAGGGCGGCTACGACCTCAGCAACGTCCGGAAGATCCGCTAACGGCTCACACCAGCCGACTCGCAGGTCGACTTGCACCTGTGAGTAACATGACTACTGTTCGATCATTTATGATGGATGTTTAAGTTCAGGCACCGCAAGGTACAGCTAATGGCGAGCGAGCAGGGAGATCAGGCGTCACTTCCGGGTGGGATCGAGGAGTGGCTGGCCGATCATATAGCCGAAACCGACGCCGACAGAACAGCGGTGCTTGCACAGGCGGTCGAATCGTATCGACTGCTGACCGACGGAGCAGGCGACGACGCGCTGGACTCGCGGCTCGCGACGCTCGAAACACGGCTCGACGAGCTGGAAGCCGCCTCGGACAACGAGCGGATCGACGAGCTGGAGGCCGAACTCAACGGCCATGTCGAAGATCTCCGCTCGCGGATCGTCGACGTAGTCAAGGAGGCCCGCTCGCGCGCGCCGGCCAACCACAGCCACGAGACGCTCGAAGGGCGGCTCGACGAGCTCGAAGACGACACCGACGGGCTTGCGAACCGAGTGGCCGATACCGAGTCGACGAGCGAGGATCTCGAAACAGCAGTCGACGAGCTTGAGACCGAAACAGCGCGGGTCGACAAGGAGCTGGATTCGGTAGACGAAACACTCGCCCGGCTCGAATCGAAAGCCGACAAGCTAGCCGGCGCGGTCGTCAAGCAGCGTCGACGGATCGAGCGAATCGAGAGCCATATCTCCCACGAGAAGGCGCTCGCAAAGCTGCTTGAGACGGCCGCACGCGAGGGAATCGAAAAGGCACGGTGTGACAACTGCAACGAGGAAGTCGTGTTGTCGCTGCTCGCCGAGCCGGCGTGTCCCCACTGCCGGAGTGTGTTCGACGACGTCGAACCCGGGTCGCTGTTTTTCAACTCGGCGTCGCTGATCGTCGCGGATCGGCCCGCACTCGAAGCCGGCGAGACGACCGACCGACCGTTTTCGGCCAACACCAACCAGTCGTCGACCACCGGACCTGACTCCCAATGAGCGACCGAACCCCACCCGAGGACGAAGACGAGCACGACGAAACCGGCCAGCCAGATCCATGGCAGGATCTCGATGCCGACAGCGAGCAGACGGATCCGTGGGCGACTGTCGACGAAGCTGACGAAGACGACGACTACGCCAATAACACGGATTATGCCGCAGATACTGACCACAACACCCAGCGCGACCCCACTGCGGTCGGCCACCGAGACGAGCCAGCCGCAGCGGGCGAGCCGGCGGTCGAAACCCCGGCGCCAGCCGCCGAGGAGGCGTTCGACGAGATGGGCGTCGACGAACTCGACGGCGAGGCGCTCTGGGACGAGTTGGCCGGCGGCGAGACCCCTGCCGAGACGTTCGATCCCGACGCGGTCGCCGGCACGTCGGTCGACGCCGACCCAGCCGAAACAGTCGCGGCTGGACGAGCCGAAGTCGAGGCGGGCGGGGCCGAACCAGTCGACGCAGGCGGGACCGATACCACTGTGGGCCAGGCCACCACCGGCCAGCCGGACGGGAGCCACACAGCAGGCGATAGCAACGAGGCGGTTGTCGACAAACGAAAATACTGCCAGCAGTGTCCCTACTTCAGCGAACCACCCGAAGTGGGCTGTAGTCACGAGGGAACGAGCATCGTCGAGGTGCTGCTCGACGGGCAGTTTCGGCTCCGCAACTGCCCCGTTGTCACCGAGTCGGGGCCGGATCGAACGATCCTGAACGATGGGCCTTAGGGTGTCGACACCCGAGTAGCCCCATGCAATTTTGCGACAGCTGCGGCTCGATGATGGTCACGGAGGGCGGCGAGATGGTCTGTACGAACGACGACTGCGGCGAGCGGGCCAAACAGGACACCGAGCGCGCCGCCGAGTTCACGTCAACGGAACGCCAGAGCGGCGACGAGCTGATCGAAACCGAAGAGGGCGCGGAGTTCGAGGGAAAGCCGACGGCGAACGATGTGGTCTGCGATGAGTGTGGCCACCAAGAGGCGTGGTATACGATCAAACAGACCGGCTCGGCCGACGAACCGCCGACCCGGTTTTTCAAATGTACGGAGTGCGGTTACCGCTGGCGCGGCTACAATTAGGCGTCGACTACCGCGACCGAATCACACAAACAACACCCTCTCAGTGATGGCTTTCTAATGGTCGACCCGTCCAGTCCAAGCGTTGGAGGTCCGATTCGAGAGGCGAACGGATCGAACCGGTGTTACGAGCTGTCGTCGACGGCGTCTTGGCCGCCGTAGGGGGCGTTCGACTTGCTGTTGTCGTCGGTATCCGACTCCGAGACGACACCCTCGTCGCCGTAATGAACGTTCGATTTGGCGTTGTCGTCGGTGTCCGGCTCGGAGACGACGCCGTCGCCGCCGTACGGCGCGTTCGATTTGGCGTTGTCGTCGGTATCCGGCTCCGAAACAACCCCCTCGTCGCCGTAGGGGCCGGCGGCGTTTCGCTCGCGTTCTTCCTCGCTTTCTTCGACGATCTCGGTGTCTTCGGTGTCGCTCATAGGTTGGCTGGCTGTCGACTGTTAGTGACCGCATAAATAAATGAGTACTGAAGTAGTTAGTTTTTACACCAGCAGCCTCTGGCGGCCGGACGCGTCGACTGTATGAGGTTTTAAGCCCGGCGTGTCCCAAAGGCGGCTATGGGAATCCTCTCGCGGACGTCATACATTATCCGGTCGAAAATCAACGCGATCCTCAACCGGTCGGAGGATCCAACGGAGACGTTGGACTACTCGTACGAAAAGATGCGCGACGAGCTCCAGGACGTCAAGCAGGGAATCGCGGATCTCACCACCCAAAAGAAACGACTGGAGATTCAGAAGCGTCGACTCGAAGAGAACGTCGAGAAACACAACAGCCAAGCGCGCGAAGCCGTCCAGCAGGACCGCGACGACCTCGCGCGCAAGGCGCTCGAAAAGAAGAAGTCCAAAATGGCCCAGATCGAGGAGCTGGAGGGCCAGATCGCCGATCTCGAAAACACCCAAGAACAGTTGGTCGAAAAGAAAAACAAGCTCCAGGGCCGCATCGAGGAGTTCAAAACCAAAAAGGAGACGATGAAAGCCCGCTACGAGGCCGCCGAAGCCTCCTCGCGGGTCTCGGAAGCGATGACCGGCGTCGGCGACGAGATGGAGGATGTCGCCCGCTCGATCGAGCGCGCCGAAGAGCGAACCGACGAGATGGAAGCCCGCTCGGAAGCAATGGACGAACTCGAAGAAAGCGGCGCGTTCGAGGACGCGCTTTCGGACAAAGACAGCATCGACCGCGAGCTCGAAGAGCTGTCGTCGAGCCGCGAGGTCGACTCCGAGCTCGATACGCTGAAAGCCGAGATGGGGAAAGAATCGGCCGACGCCGACAGCGAACCCACAGCAACCGCCGACGCTGAGACAGCCGACGCCGACGAGTCGGCCGATCTCGACGAGGAGCTGAACGCCGACAGCGAGGTCGACATCGACGCCGAACTCGAAGACAGCGAGATCGAAGCCGAGCTCGACGAGCTCAAAGACGACAAATAACGCCAGCGGGTCGCGCGGCGTCGACGAGGTCGACTGTCAGACCATCGAGAGGCTCCGGACTGTTTTGGTCCACTCGCCCGTCGATCTACAGCATGAGCGACCGCGCCGACAGCGTCGAAACAGCGGCCACCCGCGGCTACCGGCGGTGGCTCGTGCTCAAAGCGAACCGATGGGCACTCACCGCGGTAGTGCTGGTGACGGTGTTCGGGCTGCTGGTCGGTGCCAGCCGGCTCGAGCTGACGGCGTTTCGAGAGATCGCCGCCAACCGAGACGGGTTTCAACTGCTGTTTACGGCGTTTATCGGCGCGATTATCACCGGCACCTCGGTCGTCGTCACGATCAACCAGCTCGTGTTATCCCAGGAGCTTGGTGCGGTCGGCGACCAGCGAAACCGGATGCGCCAGTCGGTCGAGTTTCGTGCTGATGTCGAATCGAAGCTCTCGACGGCCACCGTTTCGCCGGAGCCCGCCGCGTTTCTGGCCGAACTCGTCGACGGCATTCAAAAGCGCGGACAGATGCTCCGCGAAACTGCAGACAGCGGGACCGACTTCGCCGAGCAGCTGGATGCGCACGTCGAGCAGCTCGAAACGATCACCGAAGCGGTGACAACCGAGCTCGAATCCGCCCAGTTCGGGACGTTTGGGGTGCTGTGGGCTGTGTTAGATTTCAACTACTCGGTGCAAATTCACGAACTCAGACGGCTTCGGCACGACCACAGCGAGACGCTCTCGGACGAGACCGACGACGCCATCGAGGAGCTACTCACGTTGCTGAAGCTGTTCGGGGCGGCGCGTGAGCATTTCAAAACGCTGTACTTCCAGTGGGAGCTGATCAACCTCTCGCGCGCGCTGCTCTACATCTCGGTGCCCGCGCTGGCAGTGATGGGTGGGCTGATCATGTATCTCGACGGGGCCGCGTTGACCGGGACCATCGGGGGCGTCGACACGCTGGTCATCGTCGCCAGCGGCGGGTTTACGGTGGGTATCGCACCCTTTGTTGTCTTTACGGTGTTTATTATGCGGATCGCCTCGATCGCCAAACGGACGCTTGCGATGGGGCCGTTTATTCTCCAAGAGACCACTCGCGAGATGGGCGAGTAGCCGACCGCGCGGTGTCTTCCCAACGGTAGTTTGTAGTTCCCCGCGGGCAAACCCAAACCAATGGTTCCACAACGCATACTCGTCCCACTCGACGGCTCGCCGCAGGCCCAGGAGGCACTCAGCTACGCAAGCGAAACGTTTCCCGACGCCGAAATCGTCGTTGTACACGTCCTGAATCCGGCGGCCGGCACGACGGATATCGAGGGCATCATGGCCGACACTGCCGGTGTTGTCGACGAACAACAGCGGTTTGCCGAAGAGCTGTTCGAGCAGGCCCGCAACACGGCCGGCGACCGAATCGCCGAAAGCGAGATCCTGGCCGGCCGGGCTGCAAACGAGATCGTCAAATACGTCGCCGATCACGATATCGACGCCATCGTGATGGGGAGCCACGGCCGGGACGGCGCGGCGCGGCTCCTGTTGGGGAGTGTGTCCGAAACCGTCGTCCGTCGGTCGCCAGTGCCGGTGACTGTCGTTCGGTAGCTGTCAGTGTCAGCAAACAATTCTTCGGTAGCCGTCGACTACGACCGATAAAAACCGTTAGAGAGTGACTACTCGGGTCGACCAAAAGTCAACGAAGGCGTGTTCGAGCGCGTCGACTGGTTTGCCGCCCGCGTCGGTGGTCGCGGTGTGGTCGGCGAGCGCCGAAAGTTCGGGGAGGACGGATTTCCCGCCGGTCAAAATAACACGGTCGGGATCGGTTTCGTCGACCATCTCAGTTAGCAGCTCGCGAGCCTCCGCGAGGTGGTCGTCGATCTGTTCGTTTCTGATCCGCTCGAAGCGCCCCTGCGAGAAGCCACCTTTCGAGTGGTCGGATTTGACATCGCTTTCGAACCCCGCATGGTCGACGCGCTCGCCGGCCTCGTAGACGCCGACGGCGAACACGTCGGCCCGGACGACGCCGAACACGAGCGTGCCGGTCGGGCGAAACCACGAGTCGTCGACGGTGAACTCGCGGTCCCACTCGGTGAATCCGTCGGGCATGAGTGGCGGTCGCAAACAGACCGAGACAAGCCCCGCATCGTCGGTGTAGTAGATGGTTGGGGCGGCCTGCCGAATGAGGGGGCCACAGTCACCCGCCGTCGACTGGACCGTCCGCGACAGTGGGAGTTCTTCGTCCTCGATGACGGCGGTGAGCGCGCCCTCAGGCCCTGTTTCGACCGACCGAAGCCGACGCAGGAGTTCGGTCAGTCGGTCGCCGCGAACAGTGGCAGTGTCGCGAGGGGTCCGGTTCGTTTCGGCGTTGTCTGCGGTTTGGTGGCGGTCGAGTCGGTCTTCGAGCTCGGTGATCTTGTCTTCGAGCTGGTTGACCCGTTTTTCGGCCTGTTGTTTGTCGCTGACCGCGTCGGCTCGACGGTCGGATTCGGCCTCAAGCTGCCGCTGGAGATGGTGTTTTTCGTCTTCCAACGCCTCGATTCGCTCTTTGAGTTCTGCCCGCCCGAGCAGCTCGTCGATCATACCGCAACACGACGGTCTGGAAACTTGAAATGGTAGGTCGACAGCCTCAGGTGCCCGCAGCGGGCTGCCAGCCCGCGTACCGAAGCAGCTCCATGGCGCGTTCGCGTTTGGCCAACAGCACCTCGCGCTGGCTGGCTCGCGACTCGCCAAGCAGCTCGGCGGGCACGGCGAGGGTACCCGAGGGGACGCCCTCATCGCCGAGCACCGGGAAATGTGTGTTGTCGACTTTCATCACCAGCGGTGCATCGAGCCGTTCGACGCCCTCGCCCTCGGCATACAGCTGCTCGTTTACGGTTTGGTGGTCGTCGCGATGAATGACCGCCTGCTCGCCGTCGTGTGGTTCAACGTACAGTTTTCCGAGGTAGTAGCCGCCGGAGAATTGCTCGAACATGCTATCCATGTCACAGCATGCCATGGTGAGTAATAAGCGTTGCCGGACATACTTATATGTGACCGCAAACAGTGGGTTCAGCTCGTGACAGTCAACCCAGCAGGAAAAACGGTCGACGAACGGGCACCAATCAACGCGAAAAGGGCGCGACCTCGTTAGGACCAGCTCACGTCGACCGATTCGAGGACGACGTCGTCGTACGGTTTGTCTTTGCCATCCGTGCGAACGGAGCCGATCTCCTCGACGACATCCATGCCGTCGATAACCTCACCAAACACGGAGTGTTTACCGTCGAGATGCGGGGTTGCATCGAGCGTGATGAAGAACTGCGAGCCGTTGGTGTTCGGCCCGGAGTTGGCCATGCTCAGGATGCCCGCGCTGTCGTGGGTGAGTTCGTCGTGGAACTCGTCGTCGAACTGGTAGCCAGGGCCGCCGCGGCCTGTTCCCGTTGGGTCGCCGCCCTGGATCATAAAGCCCTCAATAATGCGGTGGAAGATCACGTCCTCGTACAGTGGCTCGTTTTCGACGGTGTCGCCGGTTTCGGGGTCGGTCCACTCTTTCGAGCCGGTTGCCAGCCCGATGAAGTTGCCGACGGTGTTTGGTGCGCGTTCTTCGAACAGTTCGACGGTAATATCGCCGTGGTTCGTCTGCAGCGTCGCGGTTGGATTTGCCATACTGGTCGACTGGTCGGGACGGACAAAACAGTGCTGTCTCGGAACCACGGCAGTCGATCGGCGGAGCCGTCCGAGAGCCCAAGCGCCCAAGCGGTCGACACGAGCTAGGAGGGTTGATAGGTCTCGGCCGAAATCTACAGCTATGAGCGTTGTTGTTGCACTGGTGGCGCTGGTAACCGGGCTGGTCGCTGGCGTCGTGTTCGGACTGTTGGGCGTGCCGATTCCGGCCCCGCCCGAGTTGGCCGGTATTCTCGGGATTGTGGGTATTTTTGTGGGCTATAAGCTCGTGCAGTACGCTGATGTGGGCGTCGACCTGCTGGATCTGCTCGGGGTTTGAAAGCGAAGTGGTGTCACGGCTCGCGGAGGTTTATGTAGGCGGCCATCTTAGGGGTGTTTCAACGCGATGGAAGAGAGCATCTCCGGGTTCAAAGTACGCGGTGAGTGGGTCGATGTCGTCGAACACGGCGAGCGTATCACCCAGGCACTCCGGGAGACAGGTGCCGACGCCGACGAACAGTTCACGGGAGCCTTCGACGAGTGGAACGAGTGGCGACCCAAAGCCCACGAGCGGCTCAGCAAGGACGTCAACAAAAAGACCGCCGACCAGGCCAGCGTCGGCGAGGGCGAAGGCGAAAAGGCGGGCAAAGCCGCAACCGACGACGTGCGAACCGCCGGCGAGAAGCTCTCGGAGTCCTACGAGAAGATCGAAAACGGCGACGACGAGGGTGCGGTCGAGCGCTGGCAGGATTCGATCGAGTACGTCACCCGGGCGGCCGACTCGGTGAGCCGGAAAGCGATTCGGACCGTCGAGACCACCGTCTACCAGAAGGTGATGACACAGCTGGCTCCCTACTACTTCGACAACGATCTGATCAGTGCGAACATCCAGAAAACCACCCAGTCGAACGGCGACCCGGAGTTCATTTTCGAGGTGAACGTCAACGACGACACGCTCAAAGAATCGGTGTCCCAACAGCTCGGCGAGTACGAGGACACGATCGACCGCTGGCACGTCACAACCGAAAAGGACACCGCCAACGCCGAGGCCGCCGAAGGCGTCGAACCGCCGACCTCCGAAAGCGACGACACGCGGTCGACGACCAACTAACCATGTCTGGGCCACTCCGTGTCGACCCCGGCGAGCTGTCGGCCGACGAGATCATCGCCGCGCTCAACGACGGCCGACGCGTGCTCGTCACCGTCGAAATGCTGGGCCAACCCCACGAGATCAGCCTCCGGTACGACGGCCAGCAGTACTACTGCGATACCCCCACACGACTCCACAAACACCCCGAAGAGCGCGAGATGCGGGCGTGTATCAGAGAGATGGGATACGCCGAAGAGGAGTGAGTTTTATCCGCTGGCTGTCGTAGACAGCCCCATGAGCGAGCCACCGGATATCGAGACTCTCGTTGGAACCACAGACCCGGAGTTCACCCATATTCTGTCGTGTGTGTTCGGCATTCAAGACC
The DNA here is from genome assembly GCA_964581495.1 of uncultured Haloferacaceae archaeon. GTDB lineage: Archaea > Halobacteriota > Halobacteria > Halobacteriales > Haloferacaceae > Halohasta. The sequence continues at coordinate 1,828 of CAZOOU010000023.1, read as the reverse complement.
ACGAAAGCCGGACGTATCTGGTGCTCCGCGAGCATCCGGGCAGCACGGTCGAAGAGCTCGCAGCCACCCTCGAACGCGACCGAAGCAACGTCAACCGCTCGCTGTCGACGCTCCGCGAAAAGGGGTTGGTCGAACGCCGGCGTCGACTGCTCGATTCGGGCGGCTACGTCTATCAGTACACCGCAATCGACTTAGAGACGGCCAAACAGTTGCTCCACGACTCGCTCGACGAGTGGGTCGGGGCAGTCCACGATTCGATCGACGAGTTCGGCGGCTAATCGACGAGACGGCCGACAACCTCGTCGACAACCGACCCGTTTTTGAGGCCGCCGCGTCAGGATACAGTAATGAGTCTTGAGCTTTCTGCGCCGGCCCAGTCGGCCCCGGCGTGTGCCGACGACGGCGTCTGGCTGGAGTGTATCGAGTGCGGCGAGCAGTTCGCGCCGTTCGACGACATTCGGTACACCTGCGATGAGTGCGACGGTCTCCTCGAAGTGCGGTACGACGACCCGCCGACGTTCGACGAGTTCGAGGGCCGCGGCGTCTGGCGATACAACGCCGCGCTGCCGTTCGAGGTCGGCGTCACCCTCCCTGAGGGCGATACGCCGCTCCACGAGATGCCGCGCCTGCGCGAGGATATCGGCGTCGACAAACTTCGTATCAAACACGAGGGGATGAACCCTACTGGCTCCTTTAAGGACCGAGGGATGACTGTCGGCGTCCGCGTCGCCAAAGAGCTCGGTGTGGGGCGACTCGCCTGCGCGTCGACGGGCAACACCTCGGCCGCACTCGCAGCCTACGGTGCCCGCGGCGGCATGGAGACGCTCGTGTTGCTCCCATCCGGAAAGGTCGCAGCCGGCAAAATCGCCCAGGCCAGCCTCCATAACGCGCGTATTCTGGAGGTCGACGGCAACTTCGACAGCTGTCTCGACATCGTCCAAGATCTCGCCGCAAAAGGCGAGGTCTACCTGCTGAATTCGCTCAACCCGTTCCGCCTGGAGGGCCAGAAGACGATCGGCTTCGAGATTCTCGAAGAACACTACGAAGACTACGGCGAGTACCCCGACCGGATCGTCCTCCCGGTCGGCAACGCGGGCAACACCTCCGCGCTTTATAAAGCGTTCCGCGAGCTCGTCCAGAGCGGCGCGCTCGACGAGGATCAGGTGCCCAAACTCACCGGTGTCCAAGCCGAGGGAGCCGCGCCGATGGTCGAAGCCGTCCGCAACGGCAACGACGAGGTCCGCCGGTGGGAGGAGGTCGAAACGATCGCCACCGCGATCCGGATCGGCAACCCGGTCAACGCGCCGAAAGCCCTCCCCGGCATCCGCAACACCGGCGGGACGGCCATCGCCGTCACCGACGAGGAGATCACCGCCGCCCAGCGCGATCTCGCAAGCGAGGGCGTCGGTGTCGAGCCAGCCTCGGCGGCTTCGGTCGCCGGCCTCCGCAAACTCCGGGAGTCAGGCGAGGTCGGTGCCGACGAGTCGGTTGTCTGTCTGACGACGGGCCACCTGCTGAAGGACCCCGACGCCGCCTTTGAGGCTGGCGGCGACCCAGAACCGGTGCCGAACGACACCGAGGCCGTCCTCGAGCATATCAACTCGGGGTCGTCGGCAGTCGACCGTGTCTCCAAGCAGGTCTCGAAGACGGTCGACTCGCCGCTGTTTCCGGCCCTGATCGGGGGCGGCCTGGCCGCCGCCTATCTCGGCTACCGGAAGCTCCGATCGAAACTCGAGTAGATACCACCCCGTAACTATCTGGTCGCAAAGCCGTATATCGGCGTCTTGCGGCGGTCTGACGCGCTTTTTTGAGTCTGTGGGTTAACCTC
>CAZOOU010000022.1:0-14451 GCA_964581495.1 uncultured Haloferacaceae archaeon | reverse complement strand
TCAGCCCGAAGCTCGCCACCGCGCCGACAGCGGGGATCACCGGCCCGCCGGGCACTCGGAAGTCGGGATCGTACCACTCGGGTTCGTCACGTCGGATCGCCAACAGCGCGACACAGATGAGGCCGTACATAATAAGGTGTAAAAAGGAAGCTACCTCCGCGAGCAGCGAAACCTGCCGTGTGGCCGCAAGGACGATCACCGGCCCGCCGGCCATGCCGAGCGCGACGTGGGGCGTGCCGTATTTGAGGTTGATCCGGGCGGCCCAACTCGGCAACAGCGCGTCCTTCGAGACGCCGTAGATCGCCCGCGAGGTCGACAGAATCGAGGCGTTCGCACTCGACATCGTCGCCAACAGCCCGCCGAGAATAATCACTAGCGCGCCGCCCGTACCGAGCAGTTCGCGGCCGATCTCGACCATCGCCGTCTCACCGGCGGCAGCCAACGCCGCCTGATCGAACACATCGGTCGCCACGAAAATCGTTAGCACGTACATGATCGTCACGATGACGACCGAGCCGATCATCGCCAGCGGGAGGTTTCGGCCCGGATTCTTCATTTCACCGGCAACCGTCGCCACCTGCGCGAAGCCGAGATACGAGGTAAACACCAACGCCGCGACCGACATGATTGGGCCAATCGCCCACACGTCGGCCGCCTCGGCCGGCGGCGTGCCGGCGTCGACGATGCCAATCGTATCCAGCAGTCCGAACCCCAGAAAGGCGACCAACATCGACAACAGCAGCGCGACGATCCCGTTTTGGAGCTTGGCGGCGTTTTCGGTCCCGGTGACGTTCAGGACGGTAAAGGCGATCCCAAACACTACCGCCAGCACCGAGACGATTGCTCCCGGCGAGCCGCCGACACTGATGCCGACTTCGGCCAGCGCGTCGAGAGCATAAAAGCCCAATCCCACGAGATAGAAGGCGGTCGCAAACACCAACCCGAGCCACAGCGAGAGGCCGACGACCGTCCCCGCGAGCGTCCCCAGTCCACGGGAAATAAAGTAGTAGCCACCGCCGCTTTTCGGCATCGCGGTCGCCAGCTCCGAGGTCGGCAACGCGACCAAGAGGGCGATCACGCCACCGACCGCAAACGAGGCGGTCGCTGCGGTGCCGACCTCTGCGCCCGCCAGGCCGGGAAAGACGAAGATCCCCGCGCCGATCATCGTCCCGATCCCAATGGCGAGCCCGCCGGTCAGCCCGAGCGTCCGTTCGAGTTCGGCGTCGTCGACGATTGTCGCTTCGTCGGTCTCGACGGTGGGCTCGATATCCGGACGGTCACCCTCGATGTTGGTGCCCCCGATGGGTGTGTCGTCCCCTCGGTTGTCCATACGTACACAGTTTCCAGCAGACGAATATTAGTGTTGGGCTGTCTGGATGAGTGAGTATCAGTCGTGATTTTTGGTGAGCAAGATATAGGTGCTGAACTGTGCAGTATTGTGTAATGCGTCTGAATCTGCGTGGGTGGGTACGGTCGTGGTTTGCGGCGACAGAGACACACACTGAGTCGCCGGCCGTCAGGCCGGATGGTGGACAGCTCACCGACACAACTGTCGACGAGTCGTCGACACACAACCGCACCTCCTCGACAGCCGACAGCGACCCGGATTCCACGGGCGAGCAGTTCGATATCGCCGCCGACGTGCTGCTTGCCGGCGTGCCCGAGGCGGCGTTCGTGATCGACACCGAGGGGGCGATCCGTCTGTGGAACCACGATATGGCCGAACTGTCGGGCGTCTCGGCCGAGGAGGCAGTCGGCCGGACGGATGTCGGCATGCTGCTGTACGATCAATCAGACAAGACAATGATCGAACAGGTCCTCGACGCTCCACAGTCGGCCGACGAGGCCTACGGACTCACGCTCGAAGACCGCTCGCGGTATCTGTACGCCAAAGAGGACCGGCTGACTGACCACAGCGGCGATGTGTCGCACTACGCGCGGGTGACTGTGATGCCGCTCTATGAGGACGGCCAGCTGGTCGGCGCGATGGAGATGGTAACGGATCTCACCGATGAACGCAGACGACAGGAGGCCACCGAAGCGCTCGTCGACGAGGTTTCGAGAACGCTTCAGGCACTGACTGCGGGCAACCTCGACGCCCGAGCTTCGTTCACGGACACTGACGCCATCGACGCACAGCTGGTCGGCGTCGTCGACGAAGTAAACGGGATGGCCGACAACCTCCAGGATGTCGTCGTCCGGGTCGACCAGCAGGCCGCCGCGCTCGCCGACTCGGTCGAGCGAGCCGTCGAGGCCGCCGACGCCATCTCCCGGAACGTCGGCGACCAAAACGAGCTGTTGGTCGAGAGCGTCGGCGAGATGCAGAGCTTTTCGGCGAGCATGGAGGAGGTCGCCGCCAGCGCCGAAGAGGTCGGCCAGGCCGCCGAAACCGCCCGCGAGGCCGCCACCGACGGCCTCGACGCCTCGGCGGACGCCCGGAGTGCGACCGAGGAGGTGACCGAACTCGGCGAGGAGCTCGTCGACAGCGTCACCGAGCTTGGCGACCGGATGGACGACATCGAGACCGTCGTCGAGGTCATCTCGGATGTGGCCGAACAGACCAACCTCCTCGCGTTGAATGCAAATATCGAAGCCGCCCGCGCCGGCGAGGCTGGCTGCGGCTTCGCGGTGGTCGCCGACGAGGTGAAGAACCTGGCCAACGAGACGCGCGAACACACCGAGCGGATCACCGACAACATCGAAGAGCTCCAACAACAGACCGACTCGACAGTCACTGCCGCCGAGCAGTCCCACCAGCAGATCGAAACCGCCAGCGACCAGATCGGTGACGTGCTGACGTCGCTCGAAGATATCGCCACCGCAATCGACCAGACCGCCGACGGCATCGCGGAGGTCTCGCGGGCGACCGACGACCAGGCCGCAACCGTCGAAGAGGTCACGACGACGCTCGAACAGGCGCGCGAACACGGTGGCCAGACCGAAGACGCCGCCAGCGAGATCGTCGACGTAACCGACGATCAGACTGCCGCCATCGACGAACTGGAGTCCCGCGTTCGGTCGCTGCGAAACAACTAATTGCCCCAGCCTCCTCCGGGTGCTCATTTCCCCTACAGTTACGGCTTCGGCCACCGAACTGCGCGTATGATCTCTGCCGACCGCATGGCGGCCGTCGACGCCAACGCCGCCGCGCTTGGTATCCCCCGCAAACAGCTCATGGAGTCCAGCGGCAACGCCGTCGCCCGTGCCGTCCGCGAGCAGATCGACCCCGGCAGTCGGGTCGTACTGGTCTGTGGCCGTGGCAACAACGGTGGCGACGCCTTCGTGGCCGCACGCTTTTTAAAAGAGTACACTGCCGAGACCGTTCTGGTGGGCCACCCCGAGCGGATCAGCACCGAGATCGCTCGCGAAAACTGGGACGCGCTCCAGGCCGCCGAGCTGTCGACGACCACGCTCACCGACACCAGCCAGCTTGACGAGCGCAGCCTCGAAACCGCCGACTGCATCGTCGACGCCATGCTGGGCACTGGCGTCACGGGCGCGCTCCGCGAGCCGGAAGCCACCGTCGCCCGCGCGATTAACGCCACTGACACGCCCGTCGTCTCGGTCGACGTTCCGTCCGGCGTCGACGCTGATACGGGCGATGCCGAAGGCGTGGCGGTCGACGCCGACCACGTCGTCACCTTCCACGACACCAAACCCGGCCTGGATGCCCTGGACACTCCTATTACGGTCGCTGACATCGGCATCCCGGCGGCCGCCGAACGGTTTGTCGGCCCCGGCGACCTGCTGGGTCGCGGGCGTGATCCGGCCAGCCACAAGGGCGACCACGGTGAACTCCTCGTAATCGGGGGCGGGCCGTACACTGGCGCGCCCGCGCTCGCCGCTCAGGCCGCACTCCGGGCGGGGGCGGATCTCGTCCACATCGCCTGCCCGGAATCGGTTGCTGCCCAGATCCAGGGCTACAGCGAGAACCTGATCGTCCACGCCCTTGACGGCGAGCGACTGACGCCCGACGTGGTTGAGACCATTTTGGATCTCGCCGTTGAGATGGACGCCGTGATCTGTGGGCCGGGGCTCGGCAGCCACGACGAGACGCTGGCGGCCGTCGAGTCCTTCCTTGCCTCCTTTTCAGGCCGAGCAGTCGTCGACGCCGACGCGCTGTCGGTCGTCCCCGAGGTCGAGACCGACGCCACCCTGCTCTGTACACCCCACCAGGGCGAACTCGTCGGGATGGGCGGCAAAACCCACGACGACTGGGAACGCCGCGTCGAGTTAGTCGCCGACTACGCGGCCGAAATCGGCCACACACTGCTGGTAAAAGGTGCCTACGACATCGCAACCGACGGCGACGAGACGCGGATCAACCGGACCGGCAACCCCGGCATGACCGTCGGCGGCACCGGCGACGTGTTGGCAGGTATCGTCGGCGCACTGGTTACGACCGTCGAGCCGCGGGCGGCCGCCGCGGCTGGTGCGTATATCAACGGCTTGGCGGGCGATCTGGCGTTCGATGAGGCGGGCGACGGCCTCGTAGCGACGGACCTAATCGAGTGGCTCCCGGAGGCGTTCACACAATGAGTGAGGACGCCGACGCTGCCGAGGAGCTAACGCACACTGATAAGGAGGGATCGGTCCAGATGGTCGACGTCGGTGCGAAAGCCGATTCCAGCCGGCGGGCGGTCGCCGAAGGAACGATCCGTCTTCAGGAGTCGACCATTGCGGCCATCGAAGCCGACGAGCTTGGCAAGGGCGACGTGCTTGCCACTGCCCGGATCGGCGCGATCCAGGCCGTCAAACACACCTGGGAGACGATCCCGATGTGTCACCAGATCCCGATCACCAACGTCGACTGCGCGTTCGAGGTGGGCGACGACTGGATCGAACTCACCGTCGCGGTCGAGACCACCGGCAAAACCGGCTGCGAGATGGAGGCCCTAGAGGGTGCAACGACGGGACTGAACGTCGTCTGGGATATGTGCAAAGCCGTCGAGAAAGACAGCGACGGGCAGTATCCGTCGACCGCCATTGAGGGCGTTCGGGTGGTCGACAAACGCAAAGAAGAACTGTAGGGTACTCACGTGTTGGCGATGAGTGTCGTCGTCGGCCAGTGATTTCAGGTCGACTCGACGGTGTTGAGGTCGGCGGCCTTCGCGCGAGCTTTCTCGATGACGGCGGGCCGGGCATCGAACTCCAACAGCACTTGGTCGTCCTCGTACGATTCGGTCTGGACGTACGCGTGGTCGTGAACCCACGACACCAGGCTCATCGTCTCGTCAGTGATCGGCACTAACAGTCGCTCGTGGTGCCAGTCGGGGAGTTCGGCTTCTACTCGGCGGCGGAGCCTGTCGATCCCCTCGCCGGTTTTGCCTGAGACGGCAATCGGATTGGGTGCGATCCCCGACAGCGCGGCTCGTTTTTCATCCAGTTCGTCGGCATCGAGCCGGTCGACCTTATTAAACACAGTCAGAACCGGAGCCTCATTCCGCTCGTGAAGCGTATCATGCGAGGTCACTAGCTTCTCGCGCATGTCTTGGATCGACTCGCTGGCGTCGACGACCAAGAGAACGAGATCGGCGCGGTAGACCGAATCCAGGGTCGACTGGAACGACTCGACGAGCCAGTGGGGGAGATTCGAAATAAATCCAACCGTGTCGGTCAAAAGCACCTCACGGCGATCCAACTCCGCCCGGCGGGTCGTCGTCCCAAGGGTGGTAAACAGCATATCCTGAGATTCGGCCACTGAGTCGAGATCCGGATGTTTGTCGGCGTTTTCGTCGACATCTAGTTCGGCCGCAAGCTGTCGGAGCAGTGTCGATTTGCCGGCGTTCGTGTAGCCAGCGAGTGCGACCAGATCAAATCCTGACTCCCTCCGTTCGGCGCGGCGGTCGGCCTCTTTTTTCGCAATCGAATCCAACTCGTCTTTGATATTCGAAATCTGGGATTTGATGTCCCGCTCGCGGCTCTCGTCGTACTCACCGAGCCCCATAAAGCCGGGGCGTTCGTCGCGTTTGGCCAGGCTGGCTTTCGCCGAGGCTCGGGGCAACTCATAGCGGAGTTCGGCCAACTCGACCTGTAGTTGGGCCTTTCGCGTCTGGGCGCGCTGGCCGAAAATATCCAAAATAAGCGTGAACCGATCCAAGACTGTCGTCTCATCGGGCAGCGTCTGGCCGATGTTGAACATCTGAAACGGGCCGACCTCGTTGTCGATGATGACGGTATCGGCGTCGCGTTCGGCCACTCGCGCGGCGAGTTCTTCGACTTTTCCCTCACCGAAACAGTAGGCCGGATCCTCGGTGCGCGTCTGTGTCACCTCGTCGACCACGGTGTAGCCGGCCGCGGCTGCGAGGTCGCGGAGCTCAGCGAGGTCGGCCGAGCCGCTGTCGACGCGTTTGGCGACGATTGCTCTCATTGGGCCTCCGGTCTCAGTGTGCCGCCGTGACTGTTAGCGATCAGTGCGAACCACGTCCATACAGCGGGTTGGTTCGCCAGACGCAAGAACGTCTCGGCGGGTCGGGCCATCGCTCTGTTCACCGGGTTTTGATGTCGTCTTTGTCCTTGATAATCCGGGTTTCACCCTCGCCGCTGGTCTCTTCGGCGACCAGGTCGTAAAACTCGTTTTGCAGTCCCGCGGGGAAGGTGACGACGCCGACCCACGAGCCGTCGGCCTGCCACTCCTCGCGTTCTAACTCGCCGTACTGTCGAACTTTCGCTTGGGCGCTGCCGGCGTACTCGGCGGGCAGCTGGGCCGCAATCGTCACCTCGTCGAACCGGATCGGTATGACGGGTCGCAGGGCTTCGAGCGCCTCGTCGACCTGCGCGGAGACGGGCTCCATCGGGTCGATTCGGAAGCCGGCCTCTTCGAGTGCGCGCTCGATCCGCTCGGGTGGGTGCGGCGCGTTGTCCATCTGTGGGTTAACCGCGTTGCGCGTGATCCGGTTGACCAGCTGTTTGTGTTTCTGTTCTTGCATCTCGCGGCGCTGGTCGGCAGTGATCTGGATCTCGCCACGTGTGATCACTTCGGGGATGATCTCCATTGGGTCGGTGGTTTCGAACACCGTCTCAAGATCTGTCTCGGCGGGTCGATCCCCGCGCGAGGCGTCTTCAAACACGTCTTCGGCCGCGATTACGTCTTCGAGCTCGCCGTCGAACTCCTCGCGTTTGATCGCCAGTGCGGCATCCGGGTCGACAAGCACTTCGAAGCGCGCGCCGTGGGATTCCAGGCGGGCGGTGACTGCATCCTCAAGCGATATCATACCACGGTGTAGCGTCGCCGCCGATAAAAACTCTCCCCGACAGCCCCGCCGCTCGGCGAACGGTGTCTCGGGATACCAGTTAGTCGGCGTGGTTAGTCGAAGTAGTCGGCTTTGCAGTCGTCGTCGCAGAAGTGGAGATGGACCGCCGTACCGTCTTCGATAGACGAGATCACGCGGTGGGTCGGCAGTTGGACGATTGGTTCCTCGCAGGTTTCACAGACAGGCGCGTCTTCCTCAGTGACATCCTCGCCGAGATCGGACGTTGGATCGACCATACTCCACACAGAACGGTCTCGGTATGTTAAGGTGTCTACTCGTCGCCGTCGGGAACCACGATCACCCGCAGATCGTTGACGTTCGTCCCAGTCGGCCCGGTCCGAATCAGTCCGTCGACGGTGTTTAAAAACCCGTAGCTGTCGTTGTCGGCCAACGCCTTCGTTGCGCGGTCGCCGTCGACCCCGCCGTCGACGATCCCACCGGCCGCGTCGGTCGGCCCGTCGATCCCGTCGGTGTCGACTGCCGTCACGACCACCTCTCCAGCGTCGACCGCCAGCCCGCCCGCGAGTGCGAACTCCTGGTTCGGCCCACCTGTCCCGTCGCCCTCGACGGTGACAGTGGTCTCGCCACCCGAAACGATGGCGGCGGGTGGCTCTAGGGGGTTGCCGGTCGCCTGGATCTCCTCGGCAATCGCCGCCTGCATCGTCGCGGCAGCCTGCGAGTCGCCACGAATCCGCGACGAAAGGATGAGGGGCTCGAAGCCGGCCTCCTCGACGGCATCGGCGGCCGCCTGGACGGCGACCATACTGTCGCCCAGTAGGGTTGTCGACACGCGGTTAAAAACCGGATCGCCTGCTGTGGGTGTCTCCGGAATCTTGCCCGCCGAGCCCGCACGGAGTCGACGCTCGACGGCGTCGGGGGCGTCCACCGCATAGCTGTCGAGCACTGCTTGGGCCTCGTCGAACGTTGAGGGGTCGGCCACAAAGGGCCCGCTGGCAATCGTCGACAGATCGTTGCCGACTACGTCACTCAACACCAGCCCGCGGACCTGCGCGGGCGCAGCCGCGGCGGCCAGCCGCCCGCCTTTGATCGCCGAGCAGTGTTTGCGGACGGCGTTGATTTCGTCGATGCTCGCGCCGCTGTCGAGCAGCGACTGGGTGGTCGACTGCAGATCCACCAAGGTGAGCCCCTCGGCCGGAGCCGTCATGAGCGCGCTGCCGCCGCCCGTAATGACCGCCAGCAGCAGGGTGGTCTCGTCGGCCGCCGCGGCGACGTGTAGTAGGTGCTGGGTGCTCTCGACGCCCTGCTGGCTCGGCACCGGGTGGTCTCCTGAGAGGACGTCGACGCGCTCAGTGTCGACTGGGTTGTTGGTGACGACCACCCCGCCGTCGAGGTGGTCGCCGAGAACCGCTTCCAGCTCGGCGGCGACGACGCCGGCGGCCTTGCCGCCACCGACGACCAAGAGTTGGTCGTACGCATCGAGCGAGAAGGTCGCGTCGTCGACGGTCAGCGTCTCGCCCTCCACGGCCACGCGGTCGCGGGTCAGCCGCGCCGGATCGGCGGCCTCGATTCCTGCTGTGAGGGCCTCAAGGGCGACCTCGTGGGCGGCTGATGTGGCCAACTGCTCGCGGTTGTCAATCATGCGTATAGAGGGAACGTCGACCGGTAAAATTCTACACCCTGGTGAGGACCGACCCACACTACTCATCTACTTCTAGCAGCTCTTGGGTAGCTGGACGAAACATAACTCAAGATCCAGATGGTGTCGTCTATTGATATACAAGACTGCGACCGCGTGTCACTCAAAGAACTCCTGTTGCTCAGTCGTCGGCTGTGTACGCTCCACCACGCCGCTTGATTCGAGCAACGATTAACCGACACTCGTCCTGTCGGAACGTCACCGAGAGCCGGAACCCCCCGACACGAATTTTTCGATATGGGCTGTTTTGCAACGGTTCGCCGTAGTCAGGTGGATCACGCCACGGCGAGGTCGTAATCTCGTCGAGTTTATCGAGAATTCGGTCTTGGTCAGTTGCTGATACCGCTTCGATATCAGCTTGCGCGGTCGGTGAGAGTTCCCATCGCCACCCCTCCTCACTCATCGGCTGTTCCGAACCGCTCGCGTGCCTCCTCGGCGCTCATCGTTCGGCCGTCTTGGACATCCGCTTCGGCGTGGAGAAGGCTAATGAGTTCGTCGCGGTCGAACGTCGGGAACTCGACACCGTCGCGCAACGTATAGCGAATGAACTCACTCCGACTGTTAAATCCACGTCCCTGCCATGTGTCGTCGATCTCCCGGAGAAACGATTCGGTAACTTTGAAATTTACCGTGACGATTTCGTCGTCCCCATCCCCACCTGTGACTGCTTCAGACATACAGTAGTAAGACGTTGGTCTTACCAATAGGTGTTTCGTCGAAGCGTATCGATTTCAACTCTTGCTGAATACAGCCTCTCAGTCTTGCACGACTCTGACTGATTCCATCTAAACAGAGACTGGTATTTCACTATTTCCGGTGTGAGTTCTACTTACCTATCGTTTATTCAGTCGACCCACTCGGATGCGGAACCTCGTGGACCGTTTCACTCGCAGGGTTCTCGACTCGCGTTTCGCGGCCATCCGGCCACCGAACAGTCACCGCGCGCGGCTCTCGTCGAGGCCCCGTCGACCCGCCCAGCCCGAAATGCGCGACCGGCTCCGATTGGCAGAGATAGCCACTCGCGGCGTCGACCACCCGCCGCTGTCGGCCCCGGTCGGTTGCCAGCGTGACGACCGCACCGCGGGCCGGCGCACCGTACTGGGTGGTCGGAGCTACCCGGAGCCAGCCGTTGTCGGTGTCGACGCTGTACAGCGACAGCGGCTGGGCCTCCTGTTCGCCGTGGACGACCAGCAGTTCGAGCCGGCCGTCGCCGTCGAGGTCAGCCACCACCGCACCCGTCCCACAGCCCGTCGTTTCGAGTGCGTCGCCGATCTCCAGTTGTTGCCACTGGCCGTCTCGTCGACCGAACAGCCGGTTGGGCTCACCCAGCGCGTTGACGAACAGCTCCTGGCGGCCGTCGTTGTCGAAATCCGCCGCCAGCAGCGTTCTGGCCGTCGTCGACTCGGCAAACGAGTCGGGGGCGACATCCTCGAACCGGCCGTTGGTCCGGCTGAAAATCCGGTTGGGACTCTCCCAGCCAACCGTGGCAACCCCGAACCCATCGTCGCCGTCGACGAGCGTCGATCCGCGGGCGTCACAGCCCGTGTCGTCGAGCCCCCACTCGCTGGCGACCTCACGGAAGTGGCCGTCGTCGTTCCGAAACAGGCGGTTCGGGCCGCCATCAGTACCGACGAACAGATCCATCGACGCCGATATCAGCGGTGCGGCGATCAGCGACCGACAGTAGCAGTCGCATTCGAGGCCGACCACCTCGGCCATATCCGTAATTTCGCGGTCGTCGCCGAGTTCGTAGTAGCGAAGCGCCGCCCCGTAACTGGCGACCGCCATCCCGTACCGTCCCGTCCCCAGCCGGTCGACGGCGGCCACCGACCGGCCGGCGTACTGGTTGCCCCGGTCGACGTTCGGTCGCTCGCCGAACATATCACACCAGACGGTCCGACCCTTGTGGCTGATCCGATCCAAAAGGAGATCCGTCGTCTCGGTCTGGCCGTCGTACGAATCGGTGTTATGAATGTAGACCTCTTCGAGCCCGTCGGCGTCTACGTCCGCCGCCGCAATGCCAATCGCCTCTCGGCTGGTGTCGGCAAGCACGCCACACGAGCGGTCGACCAGCCGGCCCTCCTCAAATCGAAGCAGCCGGTTGGCCTCGCCGTGGCCCGTCACGAAGACGAGCGGCCCCTCTGGGCCAGGGGTGACCGCCGCGCCGTACCCCATAAACGCGGCATTGTCGACGAGAAGATCGGTACGGTCTGAAAACATAGAAAAAACTACGACAGTGTGTTAGTCGTCTGCGGCCTGCTGGCTGCGGTCGGCAACGACATCGACATCGGCTGGCTGGCGCGCGCTGTATTTCGCCACGAGGTCGTCAAGCTGGTCGGGGTCGTCGATTCCCGGTAGCTGTTCGTCGGCAGTCGTCGACTCGCCGCCCACACCGAGGACGTCGTCGACGTGGTCGGCGACCGCCTCGGCCATCATGCGGTAGGTCGTCAGCTTGCCGCCGACGACGCTGGCGAAGTTCTCGACGCCCTCCTCGGAGTGATCCAACAGGAAAAAGCCGCGCGAAATCCCGCGCTCGTCGCCTTTCCCGGAGTCTCTGCTCCCGCGGCCGGCCTCGTCGGGCGCGTACAGCGGCCGAACGCCCCAGTAGGTGCGGGCGACCTCCCGGCCGTCGAGGGCGGGCATCATCTTGCCGCACTCTTCGAACATCTTCTCGATTTCCCACTGTTCTTCTTCGTACTCGTCGGGATCGTCGACCGCCACACTCGTCGTCCCGAGAACGACCTGGCTGTCGTGGGGAATGATAATATCGCCGTCGTCGGGGACGCGACACCGATTGATAACGGGTTCGAGCCCGTCGTAGTCGACGCCGACCATCACACCCTTGGTTGGTTTCATCTCGACGTCGAGGCCGGCCATCGCCGCACACTCGCCGGCCCACGCGCCGGTGGCGTTGATGACGTAGTCGGCCTCGATGGTTTCGTTGAGCGAGCCGCCGACCTCGACGCTGGAGATCGCGCCGTCGCTGACGGTGATTCCTTCGACCGGCGCGTGCGTGATGATCTCCGCGCCATGTTGTTCCGCGCTGGCGGCGTTGGCCGCCACCAGCCGCGAGGGGTAGATCACGCCGTCGGGAACGACCATTGCTCGCTCGACCGACTCGCCGAGTTCGGGCACGCGGTCGCGTGCCTCGTCGCCGTCGATCACTTCGGCTGGAATGCCGTGTTCCTCACAGCCGGCGAGTTTGTCTTCGAAATACTCGGGGTCGTCCTCGTCAAGTTGGACGAAAATCCCGCCGGTGTCGCCGATACACTCGCCGGCGATCTCACGAATAATCTGGTTTTCTTCGATACATTCTGCGGCACCTTCGGGGTCGGATTCCGCATAGCGCGCACCGCTGTGCAGCAGGCCATGCGAGCGGCCTGTCGTCCCGCCGGCCAGCCCATTTCGCTCGACGAGCGTGACGTCGACGCCACGCATCGCCAGATCACGGGCGGTTCCCACGCCGGTGCCGCCGCCGCCAATAACGAGTACGGTAGTGTGGTGTGTCATGGTAGGGAGCCGCCGGCAAGACGACTCCGAGAGCCGTCTGTTTGCAGGGACACGAAAACCCGGCGACTATACTTGTGTGTACGGTTCGCACACTCAAAAACCCCTGTATCAGCGAATAGACCGATCACAGAACCCGACCGACTTACGCGGGCTGCGCCGAGACAAAGCGGGGACAGTCAGTTTAGGCGACTGCTTCTTCGAGCAGCTCTAGGGGGTGGCGGATCTCGTAGCCCGTCCCGTGGTTCATCTGCATCGCACAGGTTGGACACTCGGTCATGCCGACCTCGCCTTCGGCGTGTTCCATGTGATCGAACATTTCGGCACCGATCTTCATCGACGTTTCGTACTTCTCGGATTTCCAGCCGTACGTTCCTGAAATGCCGGAACAGGACTCGCCGACGTCCTCGATCCGCGCGCCATCGAGCTCGCGGAACAGCTCGACGGCCTGCCGGTCGAGACCCTGGTTGCGCGCGTGACACGGCGCGTGGTACGCAAACGCCTGTGGGTCGACCTCGCTGTCGCGGATTGCACCGTGAAGATCCTCGTGAATCCGGAGGAACTCCATGGCCTCGTACGTGTGCTCGGAAAGCTCTTCGATGCCGTCGATGTCGAACAGTTCAGGGTACTCCTGGCGGAGTGCCATCGAACAGGAGGTACACGACGCAATGACGTCTGCGCCGTTCTCGATTGCCTCGCCGAGTTCGCGGACGTTGACCTCGGCCTCGCGGCGGGCGTCTTTCAGCATCCCGTTGGCGAACATCGGCGTGCCCGAACACTGCTGTTTGGGCACAAGGACCTCGTAGCCAAAGGATTCGAACACGCGAACCATCGCTTTGCCGACTTCCGGGGTGTTGTAGTTCGAGTAACAGCCGTGGAAGTACGCAACCTGTTTGTCAGGGTTGCTGACTTTCGAGCCGCCGCGGCTTTTGAACCACTGGCGGAACGTCTCGGTGGCGAACTCCGGCATATCCCGCTCGGTCGGCATTCCCATAATCTTCGCACCAAGGGTGCTGGTGGGGCCAAAGCCCATGAAGAAGTTCGAAATCCGTGGGACTTTGCTCGCAATCGACGCCAGCGTCCGGTAGTTCGACAGCATCCGGTTGCGGAGATACTCACGCGAGAGCTTGTCCATATGCTCTTCGACGTACTCGCCGCGAGCGGTGTTGTGCATCTGGCTGAGTGGGACGCTCGATGGACAGGCGTCGTCACACCGCATACAGTTCGAACAAGAAAGGATGGAGTCGTCAACGTCCACGTCTTCGTGGCGTTTGAGCCGCCACTGCTCTGGGCCCTGGAACTTCGGGCCGGGGAAGTCTTCGTCGACTTCCGCCACTGGACAGGAAGTGTCACAGCTCGTGCATTTGTAACAGTTGTCGGCTCCGGGCCGGAGATCCATATCCTCGGAAGACGGAAAAACGTCGACCGGCTCGAACTCATCTAGACTCGTCGAATCGAAATCGCTGGGTTGTTGTGCGTCGCTCATTGGCTCACCTCGTGTTTCGCTGCGTCGTTGCCTGCGGACTCGCCGGCGACGACCGCGGTCGCCAGCGAGACACCGCTTTGGGACTTTTCGGCGACCGTGTCAGCGCCGCCGATCACCGCGCCTGCCGCCCGGAGGTTGTCGAACTCCGGGCTTTCGTCGGCCGTCTGTGGCCGCATCGTCGAATCAACGACAACGCCGAAGTGGGCAAACGGCTGGTCGCCGAACGCCTGCTCGTCGAACCAGTCGTACCGATCCTCGGGATGCGGAATGTGACAGTCGAAGATGGGCTCTTCGACGCCATCCTCGCGGGAGGAGTCGATTCCTTTCCCGACGAGACCGCCTGTTGCAAGAATGAACTCGTCGGCGTGGTACGGTACTTCTCGGCCTTTGCTGTCGACAATGACTGATGTGAGCTCGCCGTTTTCGGCCTCGTAGCCCACCACGGGGTTGCCCGCCGAGATGCGGACGCCCGCCTCGTCGACGGCCGCTTTGAGTCGGTCGGCAAGTCGGATGCCGGGGTAGCTCGGTGGTCCCATCGGAATCTCGAA
>CAZOOU010000021.1:0-15005 GCA_964581495.1 uncultured Haloferacaceae archaeon | reverse complement strand
GGCCGAACATGGCGATCTCGAACTTCGTCTCGCGCTGTCGGAACGGCGAGCCGCCGGTTGTCTACGGCACCGGCGAGCAGACCCGTGATTTCACCTATATCGACGACGTCGTCGAGGCCAACCGAACCCTCCTCGAAACCGACAGCGCGGACGGCGAGGTGCTGAACATCGGTTCGACTGACACCATCGACATCTACACGCTCGCCGAAACGGTTCGCGACGAGATCGACCCCTCGCTGCCGATCGAACACGACGATCGGCAGGCCGGCGACGCCGAACACACCCACGCCGACATCTCGAAAGCCCAAGACAGGATCGGCTACGAGCCAACCCGCTCGATTCGAGATGGCCTCGGCGAGTTCATCGACTGGTACGACGACAACCGCGAGTGGTACGAGCCGCTTGTCAGGAGTTCGTAACGTCGACCGGACGCTCGCTGAAACGCCACCGCTCCCCACCTCACCCATTCCCCACCCCCACTCACCCATCATATGACAGTCACCCGCCGACTCAGATTCGTACACGCACTGACCGCCTGGCTGCTCGGAACCCTGTTTGTACTCACATTGGTCGACTCGCTGGGTGCTGAACTGCTGTACTCGCTTTCGTTGGTCGGCCTGTTCGTCGTGATCGAACTGACTGCCCCGTTCAACGTAACGCCGCAGTGGCGCAAACGACTCCGGGGTGTCATCATCTTCGGGCTGGCTGGGCTTGGACTCATTGTCGCCAGACGCACCCTCGAAGCGTTGCCGGAGGCACTTGGATGAGCGAACGTGACGGCGACCCCCGCAGGGCGGGCGACACGAACACTGGGGCTCCGCGGCCGTTCGGCTGGTCGTACCCCCGGCTACTGCTGGTCGGGCTCGTTTTGGTCGCGGCCGTGGCGGTCGTCCTCGTCGGAACGGCGTCGACGGCGGCCTTTAGCCCGCACAACACCGACTGGGACGGCACCAGTGGGTTCGAAGAGTTGGCAGTCGACAGCGGCGATGGGGCGGTGATATCGAGCACCGACCAGTATGAGTCGGCCGAGCCGTCGTCGACCACTGCGGTCGTGATCGCTCCCCAGTCGTCCTACGACAGTCCCGAAGCAGAACGGGTCCAAAGCTTCGTCGAGGACGGCGGGACGCTAGTGGTCGCCGATGACGGTGAAGCCGGCAACGCACTGCTCTCGGATGTCGGGGCAACCGCCCGGTTCGACGGGGCGATGCTCCGGGACCGCGAGCGCAACTTCCGCCAGTCGTCGTTTCCCGTGGCGAACACCGTCTCGGAGCAGCCGACCACACAGAACGTCGACCAGTTGACGCTGAACAACGGGACAGTCGTCGAGCCGAACGGGGCGACCCCGCTCGTCGCGAGCTCCCCGTTCAGCTATCTTGACCCGGCCGGCACGGACGAGCTCGACGATGAAACGGTGTTCAGATCCTACCCCGTCGTCACCGTCGAACCCGTCGGCGACGGCACCGTGATCGCTGTCAGCGACCCAAGTCTGTTTATCAACGCGATGCTCAAACAGCCCGACAACGAGGCGTTCGCAGCCAACATCGCCGCCGCAAACGAGCGAACACTGCTCGATTCGAGCCACACCACACCGACACCACCGCTCGTGGTCGGGTTGGAGTGGCTTCAGGACACCCCCGCCGTGGCTGCCGTCGGTGGCGTGGTTGTCGTTGGCCTCGTCGCTGCTGTGGGTCGACGGTCGAGCTAACGTGTGCAGTCGGCAGTCGAACTGAATCATCCAAGAAAACGGGTCAGTGTATGGCTGGAATAACTGGTGTCGACTGGGACTGTTCGCTTGTAAACCGTAGTAAATGGCTCACTAACTAACAGTCGGTACTCGGAAACGGTAGTCGAGTCCCGCACCGCTCGCCGGCTGCTGTGGTCTGCAGCCGGCTGGCGGATCCCTCACTGAGTATGAACCACAGAACTTCCCCGAACCACTCTCGGCGCGCGCCGACCAACAACGAGACGAACCGACAACAGACGTCAGTACGCACCGACGGCGGCGTTCCGAACAAGGACGGCCACGGGACCGTGTCGTCGACGCGCGATGTTGCGGCCGAAATATCCGATCCCGCGGAACTGTACGACCGGATCCAGACGGCCGTCGACGCCGTGTTAGTCGGCAACGACGACGTTATCGAAGGCCTAACGATCGCGCTGTTGAGCCGCGGTCACGTGCTGTTGGAGGGCGTTCCCGGCGTCGCCAAAACGACGATCGCCAACGCGTTTAGCCGCGCGCTCGGCGTCGAGTACAGCCGAATCCAGATGACTCCCGACGTGTTGCCGACCGACATCACCGGGACGCACATCTATCGCGAGCCGACCGGCGAGTTCGAACTCCGGAAGGGGCCGATCTTCGGCAACGTCGTGGTGGCCGACGAGATCAACCGCGCGACGCCGAAAACGCAGTCGGCGCTGTTGGAGGCGATGGAAGAAGTGCAAGTAACAATCGAGGGCGAAACGGTGGCGCTTTCGGCCCCGTTTTGTCTGATCGCCACACAGAACTCCATCGAGGTCGACGGCACGTTCGAACTGCCGGCAGCCCAGCGCGACCGGTTTGCGCTGCACTACGTGGTCGAGTTGCCGGATCGAGACACCGAGTCGGCGATCATCCAGCAGTTCGACGCAGCCCCCACCCGTGGGCCCGAGGACATCGAGGCGGTCGTCGGTGCCGCGGACGTGCTGGCAGCGCGACGGGCCGTCGACGAGGTGTCGGTTGTCGACCCAATCGTCGAGTACATTCTCGATATCGTCCACGAAACGCGGAGCGACCACCGCATCGAACACGGGAGCTCGCCGCGTGGGAGTCTCGTCCTGCTCAACGCCGCGAAAGCACGAGCAGCAATACATGGCCGCGAGTACGTCCTGCCGGACGATATCAAAGCGCTCGCCACACCGGTGTTGGGCCACCGGATCGTCCGAAACGCCGACGCCCGGATGCGAAATCGGTCGACGACAGCGATTCTCAACGAGCTCGTTGAGTCGCTTCCCGGACCCGACGCAGAAATCGAGTACGAACCTGACAGCCAGTAACAAACCACGGGCGACAGACGAGTTACTCGGCGCCAGCAGACGGCTGAGCAGTAGGTCGCTCACGCGCTGCGGATTCGGCTGCGTCAGCGGCTGTCTCGTCGATCTCCCAGCGGAGACTCACCGAAAAGGGGGCGGTGTCGGTCACCGTGGCTTCGATCGGCGCATCGAGCGCGACGGCTAGGCCGACAGCAAAAAACGAAACGAGCGGGTGGTCAAACCCCGACCGGGGCTCGTACAGTGAGTCGACAAAGCGGACTGATAGCCGCCCCCAATCGCTGTCAGTGTCGCCGTCGGTATCGACGGTGTCGATTGCCACCGACTGAGCAAGCTCGAAATCTTCGACAATCGCATCCGAGAGCTGTTCGGCCACCGCTTGGGGAGCCGGTTCGAGCGGGCCATCCTGGACGGTCCGAAACGCCCCGAACAGCCCGCCGCCGGTCGGATGAACCGCCAGGCCATAGCTGCCTGTCTGGCTGTCGACGACGAACGTCCCTGTTTGCAGTGTCTCCTCGGTGGGCGGCTCCATAGACGCCTGTTGGGGAACGAACAGCCGCACCGCATCCGCCGACTGCGTCGATTCGACTGGGACGTACAGCCGGCGATCCGAGAGTCCGAGATCGGCACACAGCTCATCGTAGCTCTGTGCGGTGGCGGCGTAGATCCGGCTGCCGAGATCCGCTGCAACGATCCGGTCTGGGCTCAGATAGTAGGTGAGCACACCGCTGAACAGCCCGATCCCGGCCAGCGCGAACAGCACATCCGAGCCGGCTGTTGCGAAGCCGACGGCCCCGCAGAGCAGACCGACAGCGATGAGTCCGCGTGCGGTCCCGCGGTACTGCTGGTTGTTCGTGTCTGCGACCGACCGCAGTAGTTGGCGGTTCTCGGCTTCGAGTTGGCCGATTCGACTGGTGAGTGCCGCACGGTCGGCTGTCTCCGCCGCTGCAGGTCCAGTTTCGTCTTCGGTTTCGGCTTTCTTTCCGGCTCCCGTTCCGTCTTTTCGTTCTGTCTGTGACTGTGAGTCTGTCATGTGTGTGTTGTCTGCGGTGAGTCGTCATCGGTCGCTCGGCGAGAATCGAGTATTCGGTTGACCGAACGCCGTTCGTACCAATACAGGAGCGCCGACCCGATCGCCAGTATCCCAACGGTGAGCGCGCTGGCCGCAGCCAACCCGAACGTTACGGCGACCAGGCTGGCGGTGGCTGCGAGGCCAGCGGCACCACTTACTGTCAGAACAGCCACAACCGGGCTCGTCGGCCGTTCGCTCACCAACAACAGCAACAGCCCGCCCTCGAAAAGCCCCAGCGTGACGAGCGACTCGACCGAAAAGAGCTCAGGAACAAGCACGATTAGTGCGGCGTGGCCGACCGCAACCGTCGTGACGGGGCGGGCGATCAGGGCGACCACGGCGAGTCCGATTCCGAGGACAAACGCGAGGTCGCTGCCAACGGTCCACCCCGCCGCCCCGATCCAGGCAAGCCCCAGCAGGCGGACGGCACTCGATCCGTCAGGCTGCCACGTCCGCGGCGGGGTAAGCAGGTCGACCAGCGGCCCGTAGTTCGGCTCAGTCATCCGTCCCACCGTCCGAGACAGCCGCGGTTGCTGCCGGTGGTCTCGCCGTCGACCGGTCCGCTGACTCCGGCACCGATCGGTCACGCGCCGGCTTGTCGAGTTCGGCTGTCTGGTCGGAACGAACCGCCGCACGCCGATAGCCAGGGGCGACTTCGAGCGCGGTCACCGAATCGAGTCCGTCCAAACGTCGACGGAACTGGTCGAACTGACGGTACCGATTCGAAGCCTGCGTGGTGTAGGGGGGGTGGTCGGCGTCGAAACAGACCGCGGGCGTCAGGTAGACGACCACGCTTGCCGCCCGTTCGACAGCGGCTTGGACGGCCGCCCAGAGTTCGGCCCGATCCGTGTCGTCGGTGATAATAACCGTCGACTGTGAGCCGGCGGCGCGCGGCTGGGTGTTCTGGACCGCCCGAACAAGCGGGCGTCTCTCGGCGGTCGAGGCGGTTGTGGCCGAGCCGCCTGCGGTCGAGGCAGTGTGAAACGCCCCGAGCGTGCGACCGAACGCGGTGTCAGTGGGCAGGTCGGACTGGGAGCGCCCAGCGGGGCGGGGGTGATCGACCTCGATGCCGGAGCCCGGCTGCTCGCTTGGGGTCGGTTCGAGCCCACGGAGTCGACGGCGGAGTTCGGCGTAGCCTGTCGGTCGGTTAGTCGGCGCGGCCGCGGTCGTCACCCCGTCGTCGCCGACGGTGAGGAGTCCAAGTTGGTCGCCGGTGGTTTGGGCGGTTGCGACGACACCGAGTGCGACGTCACGAGCGAACGCGCCCATTGATTCGTCGGGTGGGCCGAGGCCCATTTTCGCCCGGTGGTCGACGATCAGCTGTCGCGTCCGGCTGGTCTGGGTGGTGGTCTCGCGGACGTACGGCTCGCCGAGCCGCGCCGTGGTGTTCCAGTCGATCCGGTTTGCGGGATCGGTCTGCTCGTAGGGCCGGAGTCGATCGGGGAACATCCCGTTCGCCGCGTGTCCGTTGGTCTGCTCGCCGACGAGTCCCGTCTCAACGCCAGCGCGGCCGGCGTGGCGGTCCCGGCTGGCCGTCTCGACGACGTGGAACGCAGGCGTCGGCCCACGGCTGTAGGTTTCGGTCACCGAACCCGACGGGTCCGCCACCAGCCAGGTCGGCTCAGGCAGGCGAAACTGGCCGCTGACCGGAATCTGCAGGTCGAACGTCGTCGACGCCCGCGTCTCCGAGGGCGCTAACTCGATTCGCCGGTCTGCCTCCGGAATCGGCTCGGCGATCGGCGGCGTCGGATACGTCACTGTCACTGCGGTGTCGGCCGCGCTGGCGGGTCGCTCGACGGTCGCAGTGACCGGTATCGGTCTGCCGGCGTCAGTGTGCGTTCTCTCCGGCTCGATCCTCACCGTGGCGTCGGCGGCCGTCGACCGAAGGCTTCGGACTGCAGCGATCTGTGTCGACAGCAGCCATGCGGTGATCGCTGCGGCACCGACTGTCGGCACCACCGAGCCGACGATCGGCGCGAGTCCGGCCAACGTACCGACGAGCGCCGCGACTGTCCAGGTCTGCCGCGTCGGGTCCATGGTACACTGATGTGTCGACCACGGTTTGAAACTTATTCAAAATGACAAGAGTCTCACGCAGAACCGACTGGGGTTCGAACCAGTGGCGAGTTTCCATCAGTAAACGTGGAGAGTATATATGTAGGTGGTCACACAATTTGTCTCTCGTTGAATGGTTTGTCGGTTATCCCTCCGTGCAGCGATTGTCGTTCTCGTAGTTGTGGCTACCTGTACTGTCGCCGTCGGTGGTGCCGTTTCTGGACAGCCTGTCGTGTTGCAGACAGACGACCCAGTCGAGACGCCGCCACACGAAAACCCGGGAGAGGCAACTGAGCCGGATGAATCCGAGGGAATCGAGTCACATCTCGAATCACTCCTGGCCGACCGGCTGGCCGAGTCGACCGACGAAACAACCGACGGCGACTACGATGACGCCCGAGCAGCACTCGACGAGAGGTATGATGACACGCTTGATCGATACGCCGAGGTGGCCGGAGAATCCGACGCGGAGCTGTACCGAGACGCCCGCGACCGACACACCGAGTTTAGTGATACCAACGAGCGCGTCGACGAGCTCCGAGAGGCGTACGGTGAGGCCCGCGAACGCGGCAACGACGACGAGGCCGAGCAGCTCCGCGAGGCGCTGGAAGACGAGTCGACCGAGCTCACCGAGGGCGGCGACGATCTCATCAGCTCCTATCGAGATCTCGAAGCCCACACCGACACCGACCACAGCGAGGAAATCGAACAAATCGAGACGCGCCAAGGGACAGTCGAGCAGTTTCTGACACAGACGGAAGACGCCGGCCAGATCAACACACTACTGTTGGTCGAGACCGACCGGACGAACATCAGCTTCGATTCGCCCGCCCGAATCAGCGGCCAGCTTGTGACCGCCGACGGCGATCCGGTTGCCGACCAAGCGATCTCGATTGTGGCCGGCGGACAGTCCTACAGCGTTGAGACGGACGAGGCCGGCCAGTTCGAGTTCGTACATCGACCAGTCGAGTCGCTCGGCGAGACAACTCTGGATGTCGAGTTTCGCCCGAACGAAACCTCCGAGTACCGAGCGACACAGCGCGAGATTCCCGTGACCGTCGAGCAGGTCGACGCGGACATCCAACTGGCGTCATTCGAGTCGGCAGCCAGCTATGACGCCGATCTGACCACCGAGGGCACTGTCGTTGCCGGCGGGCTCGACCGCCCGGTGCCGGGTGTCTCACTCGCTGTATTGGTCGACGGCCAGCAGCTGGAGACGGTCGACACCGACGAACGCGGCGAGTTTTCGGTTGACACACCGATCCCACGGTCGACCGACAGTGGCACGGCCGACATCGAGGTTCGGACCGTCGAGACAGACCAAGCGATCAGCTCGGCCAGCGAGACGGGCCAGGTGCAGATCGAGTCCGTGGAGACGCATGTCGAACTCGACACTGAGACGGAGGAGGCTGACGCCGACGAGGTGCCGATCAGTGGCAGCCTCGAAACAGCAGCCGGCAGGCCGATCCGTGCTTCGACTGTCGATCTCACTGTCGACGGCGAGACCGTCGAGACCGTCGACACGAATCTTGAGGGGGCGTTCGAGGAGACAGTCACACTCCCCGACGCCGCCGACAACAGCACGGTGACGCTCGGTGCGACGTACAACGGAGAGGGACATCTCCAACCCACCACTGAGACTGTCGAAATCCGATCCCAGCCGGCCGGAGCCGACGTCTCCAGCGGGACGCAGCCGTCGGCAGTCCAGGACGACACCGAGCTGTCGACTACTGAGGCCCTCCCTCGCGGGCTGCTGTTCGCTGGCGGCGGACTGCTCGCACTGTTCGGTCTGGTCGGCGTCTGGTGGATGCGGCGCAATGGGGCGGCCGCCGTAGACGACGCCGTCGACGGGCCAAACCCACCCTCCGGTGTCGGCGGCTCCGCGGCGACTGAGCCGACGCCCGCGAACAGCCGCAAACTGTATGCGGTCGCCGAACAGCAGCTCGCCGCAGACGCCTACGACAGCGCGGTTGTGTTGGCGTATGCGTCGGTGCGCCGGCAGCTCGCCAGGCTGTTGGGGCTCTCGGCGGGGGTGACTCACCGAGAGCTCGCCCGAACGTATGCGGCGGCCGACCGCGAGGACAGCGAGGCAATAAAGCAGCTCACTCAGCAGTACGAACGGGTGAGATACGCCGCCGACGGCGTCGACGAGTCGACTGCTGTGCGCGCTGTGGCGGCGGCCGAGCGGCTACTTACCGAAACCGACAGCTCCGAGTCCGAGTCGAGCTGAGTCGGAACACGACCCGATACCGAAACGACTCACGCTGACTGCGGCTCACAGTATCGTTGAGTCGAGGAACGGCGAGGCTGCTGTGCTGCGAGACTGCGTATCTCGAACTATTTTATAACTACACTTTGTTGCTCCGTTGAATCCCCTCAAAAGCGCAATTACCACACATGTTGAATATGTAATGTTTTTTATGATTCGGTCGCGTTTCGTCTTCTATGCAGGTTGTTGTACTAGCCGCCGGTCAAGGCACAAGGCTTCGTCCACTCACCGAAACCAAACCGAAAGGAATGGTCGAGGTCAACGACAAACCAATTTTGACACACTGCTTCGAGCAGGTCGTCGACCTCGGTGCCGACGAGATCGTCGTCGTCGTCGGGTATAAAAAAGAGGCAATTATCGACCACTACGGCGACCAGTTCCAGGGTGTGCCGATTACGTACGCCCACCAGCGCGAACAGTTGGGGCTGGCCCACGCGCTGCTCTGTGTCGAAGAACACATCGAGGGCGATTTCATGTTGATGCTCGGCGACAACATCTTCGATGCCAACCTCGAAGACGTGATTCGTCGACACAACGAAGACCGCGCGGATGCGGTGTTTCTCACCGAGGAGGTCCCCTGGGAGGAGGCGAGTCGGTACGGGGTGTGTAACACCAACGCCTACGGCGAGATCACCGAGGTCGTCGAGAAACCCGACGAGCCGGAATCCAACCTCGTCATGACGGGCTTTTATACGTTCACCCCGGCGATCTTCCACGCCTGTAAACTGGTCCAACCCTCGAACCGCGGCGAGTACGAACTCAGCGAGGCGGTCGACCTGCTGATCAGAAGCGGGCGGACGATCGATGCGTTCCGTATCGACGGCTGGCGTATCGATGTCGGCTACCCTGAAGACCGCCAGCGAGCCGAAGAACGGTTACAGGAAGTCACTGCCTAAAAAGGAAACCAGCGGTCAACAGTGGGTTTCGCCCACCTCGCCGTTTTTGGGCGTTTCAACCGTCGCATCCGTCCACGAACCGACGTGTATTGGTGTCTGGTCGTGGAATCTCAGGAGGTGTCGATCCACAGTGCCCGTGGACTCACGTCGTCGAACTCCTCTTGAGGATCACGTGCTCGCATGTAGATCTCGTCTACGTCGGTCGAACGGGGACTGCTCACGCGGCGTCGTTCGGGACCGACGAGCCAGTCGAAAAAGTAGTACCAACTGCCAACCGGCTGGGAGGCCGACGAGTTGGCGTTGACCACGCCTTTCGCGAAGTCGATCTCGGGAGAGTCGTAGCTCTCGTCGGCGTAGTCGGCCTCGCTCCAGTCGCCGTCGCGCTCAAAGCGGCGGCGCAGTGGAATCGTATCACCGTTTGCAGCCCCGCGCTGGAGCACGTACAGATCGTCGCTGTCGGCATCTGACGAGCCCGATTCGGGCACGGTAAAGCCGAGACTGACCCGCTGGGGACCGCCGCTCAGCGTCACGGTCGTCGACTCGATGATCTCGGGATCGGTGGCTCCGTCCTGGTATTTTCGGAGTTCAATCGTGAGATCCGCAGTCGAGACATCGCTGAGATCGGCGTCGACGACTACGCTGTCGATATAGAGGTCCGACGCCTGGAAGGCGACGCCGAACCCGCCGTCCGAGTAGGCGTTGGCGTGATAGGTGCCACCGACCAGCGCGCCGACGTTCGTGCGTGCCGATTCGATCCCGTCGGCAGCAGCGATCGACCCGCTTTCGCCGTCGCCGCTGATGGTGCCGATTGGCTGCCACTCCGAGCCATCGCCGAGATAGACCGTTCCCGTGTCGACCGCGAGATACTTCGCGCCGTCGACCGGCTCGTACTCGCTGCGCTCGGCGTCGGTGTCTCGAATCTCGACGTCAACGTCGAGGGTTTCGAAGTTTTCGTTCAGTGGTTGGTGCCAGTCGCTTGTACCTTTCTCAGGTGTGTTGTATCGTGTTGTCATTGTTGTGTTTGGTTAGAGTCGTTCGCTCGCAAAATCCAGGTTGCCGGCGCCGTCGGTGACGGCAACGGTTATCTTGTACGTGTTGTTCGCGTCTGCCGGAACCGACAGCGTCCGTGAGCCACGTGCGGTCGTGCCGCTGGCAGGGACGTTCTCCCAGTCGAGCGTGCGGCTTCCATCCGAAATAAGCACGCTCACAGTGTCAAGGTCGCCGTCGGAGTCCGAAACCTCCCAATCGACCAGGAGTTCGAGCTGGCTGTCTGTCGAACTCACATCCGTAACGGACAGCTGGTCGACCGATGGCGTCGACTGATCGGAATCCTTGGTCTGGAACGACTGGGTGTCTCCGGCGCTGGAGTCGTCGTCGGCCGTGAGGACCGCCCGGTACTCGTACTGTGTCGAGGGGTCGAGATCCGTGACGGTCCGTTCGAACGCGCCCCAACTGGACCGCGTCGTCGCGTCGGTTTCCGACCACTGCTCAGTATCTGCTTTTCGGTACTCGAAGAACGCAGTCGCCGACTCGGCATCCCCAAGCGTCCAGACGAGCCCCGACAGGGTCGCGGATGATGCGGTCACCTCGGCCGAGACTGTCCGGACATTCGGCTGGTCGTCGGTGTCGTCGTCGGCTGGCTCGTCTTCTGGCTCCTCGGGTGGCTGGGTCGGTGGGTCGGTAGCCGATCCGTTTTCAGCACCGCCGTACTCGCCACCGCCGTACTCACTGACACCGTAGCCTCCATCTTGGGCAGTCGCCGGTCGACTACCGAGAAGGACCGATCCGATACCGGCACCAAGGAGGCCCAAATATCCCCGACGCCCGACTGAGGGGTTCGGGAGTATGGACTCGTCTGTATCCGGTTCGTCAGCTGGTGGGTCCAGCGCATCGTCGTCGGCCTCACTGGACCGGGACAATGGTCTGCTTTCGTGATTGTGGCGCACGAGGACCCGTTAGAAAGAGTTACATATATATTTTCGGTATTATCTAAGATTTCTGACTGTCGTTTAGTTTGATTAGAAACATATTAAACACAGTCTACCGGCACACGTGATATAGACAATATCTCTTTGAAGAGGATTTCTGTAACGTTCTCAAAAGCGTCTAAACTGGCTATTAACTGATTTGAATGTATCATAGTGAGGAGCCTACAACACAGCAGATACATACCATGTACAGTTATATCGTCAGTTTTAGCGACGAGTATTCAAAGTTATATACTTAATATATCAGATTTAGTATTACACACATTGCAGTGGCGTATGTTCAGATACGTATATGAAATGTACGCACCGGAGTCGAAGCCAGAGTCAGTGTCGACCGCGCGGACGTCCCTCGAAGGGAAGCCACCGCGTGGTTCCCCAATTACCTCCGCGGGTGATCGATGGTGCATCGTCCACCGCGCCCGCCGTACTGTGTAATGTCCACCGCGCCCGCCGTACTGTGTAATCTATACTGGTAGCCAGCACACCCAGCCGTTTTCTTCGTTCAGGATCGTGCGGTCGACCGCACGTCCCGCGCGATTGTGGAGTGCTTGTACTGTGGCTGGGGCCTACCCGAGTCGAAAGCGAGACTGCTGCAAAGAGGCGCGACGGAGCTACTGCCCGTCAAGAGACTGCAGCTATGGTGAGTTCTGTGTTTACTCGGTTGGATCTGTCGCCGTTTCGGCCGTCCGTTCGGCCGCAGCCGTGTGCTCCTGCATCCACTCCAGCAAGCCGCTGTCGGGAACTGCCAGCGTTTGTGGCGTCGACGAGTAGTCCGGATAGCCACCGACTTCGTCTTGGCTGTCGATGATCTCTCCGCTACCGTCACCGACGCGGTTGGCGATTAGGTCTGTTTCAACCGGTGGTCGGTCGCCTGGCCGCGGACCGGCGTTGCAAAGGACGAACTCGGGCACTGCATCCGAGGCCACGATGTCGTCGCGATCCAATCCCGACGGCCAGATCGGCGGCTCGTCGACGAGCGTCTGCGAGTCGTCGGTTTGTGGCCGGCCGGCCGGAATCGAGACGTTGTCGTCGAGATACAGCGTCGCATCGTAGTGGTGGATCGACCGCTCGTCGAACGAGTACGAATCCGGTCCCATCTCGAAGACGTTGCCGATCGAGCTGACGTCGGGCACCGCGGGGCTGTTGAAGTTGACCAGCGACCGGCCGTGGTTGTAGATGTAGTTGTTTGCGATCACCGCATCGGCCCGTGTCAGCGGATTTCGACGGTTGTTGTGGGCAAAGAGATTACCCATAATACAGAGATCGGTGCTCTGATCGTTGATGTGAAGCCCCCGCGAGTGGGGGCCTTTCGAATGAATCGAATCGTACAGCCCTTCGGCAATAATGCAGTTGATAAACGACCCTCTGTCACAGACGTTCGACATGCCTGCGCCCTCGTCGGTTCCCCACAGTGCCGTACAGTGATCGAACATCACGTCATCGCCGTCGATAACGAACCCGTTTTCGTCAGCGTCCGTTTGGTCGCCCGGCAGCAAACTGAGATGCTGGACAATACACTGATCGCCATGGATGCGGAACATTCCTTTCGTGATCGCGATACCCGGCGAGGGAGCAGTCTGTCCCGCAATCCACGTCTGGGACTCTCTGAGTCGAAGGTTCTCCGACTCGCTGAGCTCGATCACGCCACCGACCTCGAACACGATTATGGTAGGGCCGTCATCGGCGTTGTCGAACGCCTCGGTAATCGAGCCGGATCCGGTTGCGTCGAGCGTTGTGACAGTCTCGACGTTGAAATCGTCGCCGGCATCGTCGACCCACGAGGTGTCGGTGAACGTCTCATTCCAGCCGAACCCACCGCGAGACGGTCGTTCGGTGTCTTGTTTCGAAGACGAATCGGTGTCAGCACTGCCTGAGTCACCGGAGTCTGGTTGTTGGGCACTTGCCGGTCGACTGCCGAGAAGGGACGCGATACCAGCGGTACCGACGAGCCCAATGTATCCTCGGCGGTCGAGTACGGAGTTCGATTGGAGGGAACTCTCAGCACTCGTGTCATCAGCCGGTGACTCTTGTGTACTGTCGTCGGTCTCACACGATTCAGAGACTATTCCGTTTTCGTGATTGTAAGACACGAGAACTGATTTTGGTCAGCTATTTATATCCTTTTTGGGATAGGTCCGATAAATTACTATTATCTCGGCAAATTACAAACAATCGGTACACAATTCTGTGCGTGTCTTACCGTCCGGATTATTCTCCAGTAACCTACGTTTTGAGTTGAATTTTTGAAATATATGAGTGAATATCGGCCTCATTATCTAACAGTTAAATTTTTTGAACACGTCTTAGCGGTAGGTAGACCATACTTTGTTTGTGAGATATGGGTAATATACCAGTTTTAGTACCTTATTATCTGCACGCTGTTCCACTTTGATCAAATCAGCAATTAAAGATGTATTGGATCGACAGGAGCCGAATCAAACGTTGGGTCCCGACGATGCGAGTCAAACATTCGATACTGGTCGACTGCTTCATGCGTTCGGATGCTGTCGAGCTACGAACGGTAAGGCTCGCACGTGCGAAAAACGCAGCCACGCTGTGTTGGTTGGTTCACCCTCCGGCTGAACGCTCGTCCGGTCGAAACCACGAGTTGCCAGACCGGAGGGCAACTCGACGCACTCAGTTTCTGTCGACCGTACGGCGGGTCGACCTACTCCAGTTGGTCGGTTTTCCCGGAGAAATCCAACACCCACTCTCCGCGTTGGGTTTCGAGCCGCGTCAACCCACACAGCGGCGCGTCGACACCCTCCGTCGAACCCACAAGTCCCTGGACCACCCCGCCGACAGTCAGCCCGTGGCCGACCAACAGAATGCGACCGTCGTGCTGGTCGGCAAGCAGTCGGGCCGCCCTGCCAGCGCGCTGTTCGGCCGCCTGGTGGGATTCGGGAAACCCAGGGATGACAGCAGGCTCGTGGTCGTCCTGGATGGGCTCGAAATAGTCGACGAGCGTTCGGTGCGAGAGCGTCTCTGGCTCGCTGTCGAACCACTCGGCGTTGCGATGTTCGCCGAGCCCCGGCTCCAAGAACGCCTCTTGGCCGATTTCGCCGTAGATCTCGGCGGTTGTCTGGACCGTCCGGAGAAACGGCGAGCAGTAGACGGCCTCGAACTCGATTCCGTGGTCGGCGAAAAATTGCCCGACGCGCCAAGCCTGCCAGCGACCCAACTCGGTGAGTCCAGGATCATGCACGCGATCAGCCGTCAACTCCCAGTCGGGGTCGACCGTGTCCTGGCGTTGACCGTGTCGGACGACCCATACCTCGTGTGCCATGGTATCAAAAAACAGTCACACCTATAATTAGGTGTCGACTGTTCG
This sequence comes from uncultured Haloferacaceae archaeon, assembly GCA_964581495.1. GTDB lineage: Archaea > Halobacteriota > Halobacteria > Halobacteriales > Haloferacaceae > Halohasta. Next base: position 367 of record CAZOOU010000021.1, on the reverse strand, counting down.
GATGGGGTGACTGACTGACCGCACGGGGATCGAGCCCACGCGGTGCCGGTCAGCAAACCGGTGTCTCTTTGCATACGTATCCGGTATGTATCCGTATGACTGAGGCCGATTCTGTCCGCGTTGGTGTCCTCTCACTCCACAACAGCAAAGAGACGAAAGCGATTTTGAATGCGGTCGACGATCTCGGCCACGAGCCGGTGTGGCTCCGCCGCGAAAACACCGCCGTCAGAATCGAAAACAGCGAGGTCACCCTCGAACCGGATGTCGACGTGATCGCCAACCGGCTGTTGTTGTCAAACACCGAAGAGCCCGCCGAGGGACTCGGGCTGGCAACCACGTTCGACCGGATTCGACCGATGCTCAACCG
>CAZOOU010000020.1:0-15285 GCA_964581495.1 uncultured Haloferacaceae archaeon | reverse complement strand
TTCAAGACTTCGCTGCGCTTGCTCGCGGGCACAGCCCGCTCACAGTACCGAAACTCGCCCTCCGGTCGAGTCTCGCGTTAGTCGTCCGCTTCGCCTTCTCCACGGGTCGTTTCACTCCCCGTTCCGATTCGAGGCTTCGCTCGCGGTGCTCACTCAGCCTCGCCTTTCTCTATCGGCGCGCCAACGAGGTTCCCCCACTCGGTCCACGAGCCATCGTAGTTGATAGTGTCCTCGTAGCCCAGCAGTTCGTGAAGGGCGAACCACGCAACTGACGACCGCTCGCCGATTCTGCAGTAGGCGACCGTTGTCGAATCGCCGTCGATTCCTTCCTCGCCGTACAGCGTTTCGATCTCCTCTGCCGATTTGAAGGTGCCGTCGTCGTTGGTCACCGCAGCCCATGAGATGTTTTTCGCGCCGGGGATGTGGCCGCCACGCTGGGCGGTCTCCTGAAGTCCTGGCGGTGCGAGAATCTCACCGGAGAACTCCTCTGGCGAGCGAACGTCGACCAGCGGGACGCCGCGCTCGATTGCGTTTTCAACATCCTCTCGATACGCACGGATCGACTCACGCGGTCCCGAAGCCGTATAGTCGACGGCGTCGAACTCGGGAACCTCGTCGGTCACCGGATAGTCGTGTTCGATCCAGTACTCGCGGCCGCCGTCGAGCAGTTTGACGTCGTCGTGGCCGTAGTATTTGAACTGCCAGTAGGCGTAGGCCGCAAACCAGTTGGCGTTATCGCCATAGAGGACGACCGTCGACTCCTCGGTGATGCCGTGCGAGCCGAGCAGCTCCTCGAAGTCGGCTTTTGTGAGAATGTCTCGGGTTGTCTGATCTTGGAGCTGGGACTCCCAGTTGAATCCAATCGCACCGGGTGCGTGACTCTCGTCGTAGGCCTCGGTGTCGACGTCGACTTCGACCAAACGGTGGTCGGGTTCGTCGCTCTGGAACTGTTCGAGATGCTCTTCGACCCAGTCGGCCGTAACCAGTACATCGTTGGCGTACTCTGTGTCTGACATACACTGTTGGCTACGCCCCCCACTGTCTTAGTACTGACACAGACGGTGGTTTCGGCCGGTCCTGAAGGAAGTAGGAGAGTATTGCAGGCTTTGAAGACGTGTTTGTTTTCCGATAGTGGCCGACTGTGTTCGATACGACCGCTCCAGTATATTGTTCATCCCCGTGCATAGATAAACCGGCAAAATAGGCTTGTATTGACGAACGCCGGCGGACAACAGCACTGATAGGAGGTTCAATGAGGCTCCGGCCCCAGTGGGGTCGTATGTGCGCACATCTCGTCGACCCCTCGTGGCTCGCCGATCATCTCGACGACTCGACTGTTCGAATCGTCGACGTCCGCGAGCCCTGGGAGTACGATTCGATTGGCCATCTTCCGGCTGCGGTTTCGATTCCGTTCGATTCCTACCGTGACCGCGAGTCGGCCGACCCCGGAACGCTCCCGGGAGCCGACGCCTTCGCCGCCCTTCTCGGGGAGGCTGGTATCTCGCCCGACGACACGATCGTCGCCTACGACGACACTCACGGCGTGTTCGCCGCGCGGTTCGTTCTCACTGCGCTCGCCTACGGTCACGATGACGTCCGACTGCTTGATGGTGATTTCAGTGCCTGGAGACGAAGCGACGAGACCACGTCGACACACCCCGAGACCACTGTGGTCGACTACGAGACGCCGGGACTCGTCGACGACGCACCCATCGTCGACACCAGCGCCGTCAGGACTGCCATCGAAGCCGGCGACACTACCCTCATCGACACCCGCGAACAGTGGGAGTACGACGAAGGCCACCTGCCTGGTGCCGTCCGACTCGACTGGATGGAACTGGTCGACGAAGACACCCGTGGCGTCAAATCCTCCAGCGAGATCGAGTCGATCCTCACCGACCGTGGAATCGACACTGACCGCTCGCGGCCGATTATGCTGTACTGCAACACCTCACGCCGACTCAGCCATACCTTCGTCGTCCTGCGGTCGCTTGGCTTCGAGCACGTCGCTGTCTACGAAGGGAGCCTCACCAAGTGGAAAGCAACCGACGGCACACTGGAGAGTTCAAACGACGACCAGTAGGACATACGTACTGTCGAACTACTGCTGGTATGCTATGCTTACTATCGGATGTCGACCAGTAGAATAACCCTACTCAAAGCCGCGGCTGACGCCATCGCGGTCAATCAACTCGTCGAGTTCCTTCGAGAGCAGGTCGTCGGCCGCTTCGAACGTCTCCGAGAGTTCGTCGAGTTGCTCGGGACGGTCACTCATCTCGTACTCCATTGGGCCGAACGCCGGACTGTCGACGGCTTCCATCATGTCAGTAAAGAAATCATCGGCGGTCGTCGGAGCGTCGGCGTGAACTTTGAGCGTTTCTTCGACGCGGGTGGCCATTGATTTGGCCTCGTCTTCGCTTTCGGGTGGTCGTTGGACCGCAAACCGGCCGGCGTCGTCCTTCTTGGGCAGCAGATCGTTGAGGCCAGCGTCGACTTTTCGAGCGACTTGCGTGCCAACACCGTGTAGCTCGTACGGATTTTTCGCATACGTTTTGAGCTGGAACACGCCGGCCGATGGGTGGCCCAGATACAGATCCTCGCCGACACCACGCCTGCGCTGGCCAGCGACTGCTCGCCAGCCCTCGGGGTCTCGGTCGTGTTCGATGACCTCCGAGAGGATGTCCTGCCAGTCTCTGATCTCCATGTCGGTACAGTGTCGCACAGCCGAAAGAGCGTATCGGTCCGGCCTGTTCACCTAACACCGCGAGGGGTCGACTCGGTTAGTCTTTGAAGTAGAGCTCTCGGACAAACATCCCGAGTCCACCGAGGATCAGTGCCACCGACAGAAACGACTCGTCGCCGGACAGAAACCGTTCGGCACCCCACAGTAGGACACCAAAGTAGAGCGCAAGTCGGAATCGGCGAGTGTCCATTTTCTCCCAGAACACTCCATAAAACACGAGCGCGGAGATGTAGAGTGTCACCAGAATGTCACCGATGATATCCAGCGACGCGCCCTGTTCGGCAAGCAGACTGTAGGACGCAAACAGCGAGAGGCTGATGAGAAACACCACAACCCCCTTGATAATTGGCTTTCCGTACGTTTCGTACGCGCTCGGTTCGGACATTGCCGGCTGTATGGAGCCAGTACATTTGGCACCTCCGATGACAGTCGACCACCGATAATGTTTTTCAGCCCGCTCTCGGAACTTCGGTAGTGACTGCGAGCCTCCGAGGCGAGATCGTCGCCGTCGACGACCCCACCACTGTCGAAACCGAGTACGGCGAGCGAAAACTGGCCGAACTTCGTGTTCGACCGACTGACGGCACTGAAACCGACGGCGATGTCGCTGTCGACGTGACGCTTTGGGCCAAATGGGCCGACACCGCCAGCCACGCCGAAACCGGGATGGATCTACTCCTCACTGACCCAGAGCTCACCGAGTACCAGGATACGGTAGCCTACGCCACAACGAACTCCTCGTACGTTGTGCTCGAACCCGACTTTCTGGTCGACGTGACCGCCATCCGGTCGTGGGTTCAGTGTCCCCGGATGTACTATCTGAACAAGCTCTCGGCGATTCCACTCAACTATCCGGTTATTAAAGGGACCATCGTCCACGAGGTGTTCGGTGATCTCCTGCGGGGCCGGGAGTTCGATGCCGCGATCGACGACAGAATCGAGGAAGCCGGTCTCGAACTCGGGTTGCTCGGCCGTGATATCGACGAGGTCGAAGGCGAGGTTCGACAGAACGCTGCCGCCATCGACGGCTGGCTTTCGCAGGGGACGCTCACCGATGAAGACGAGTGGCGCTCGGAGTACACCCTTATTAGTCCCACGTTCGGCCTCAAAGGCCGGGCCGACGCCCTTCGGCGCGGGATGCCGGTCGAACTCAAAACGGGGAAAAACACCTCGCGCGAGCCGCGGTTTCAGGACAAGATCCAGGCCGCCTGCTACGCGCTCATGCTCGAAGAACGCGGCGTCGACGTCGACCACGGCACTCTCCTCTATACAAAAAACACGACGCTCGAACGCACCGAGGAGTCGGGCGATCTCTCGCCGGCCAAGGAGTTCACGATGGGCAAAGGATTGCTTGAGTTCGTCGTCAGATCCCGCAACGAACTCGCCGCTCTCGAAGGTCGTGGTGAGATTCCAACCGGGTACGAGGCCGACGCCAAATGCGAGTACTGCTTCGAGCAGGACACCTGTATGGTGGTTTCGGGTCGACTCGATCAAGAATCGAAAGCCGGCGCGGTTGGGAGAGCCATCCCGGAAGACGAACAAGAATATTTCGAGCAGTTCTACGAGGCAATCGAGGCCGAACGCCGAGCGGTCCACGCGGAGTACCGCAAACTCTGGGAACAGACCGCCGAACAACGGGCCGACGACGACCGCGCGCTGATCGATCTCGAACCGCTTGGCCAACGCGAGGTAGACGGCAATCGCTGGGAGTTGCGTGCACGCAAACCACGCGAGGCTGTCTCAAAACTCCGCGAAGGCGATGTCGCACTTGCTAGCGACGGTGACCCGGTCGAGGGGCATGCCGAACTCTGCCGGATCACCAAACTCGACGAAGAAATCGTTGTTACTGCTGACGAACCCGTCGACCTCCACCGACTCGATGTCTACCCCTCCGAACTCTCGGTCGACCGCATGCTGACCGCGCTGCACGACACGGTGCTCAAAAGCACTGCTAGCCGCAAAGACATCCTTTTCGGCCGCCGAGACCCCGAATTCAGCGACGGTAGGAAGAGCTTTATCGACAACAACGAGGGCCAAAACAGGGCGGTCAATCTCGCGGTCAACGCCGACGACTGCGCGCTGATCCACGGCCCGCCTGGCACAGGCAAAACCTACACGATCGCTCGGCTAATTCGCGCGCTCGTCGACCGCGGTGACCGCGTGCTTGTGACGGCGTTTACGAACCGGGCGGTCGACAATGCGCTCGAAGCCCTCCGCGACCAAGGGTTCGAAGACATCTGTCGGGTTGGAACTGACACCGGAATCAGAGAAGATATGTTGGATCTCCAACTCAAAACCCGTGGTGATCCACACGAGCGGGCCGCCGAGCTACAGCACGCCCCGGTGGTGGCCGCCACGACTGCCTCCTGTGGATCGCGCGTCATGCGCGAGCAGTCGTTCGATGTCGCGGTCGTCGACGAGGCCTCTCAGCTTACCGAACCCGCGGCGATGGCCGCACTCAACCGCGCCGACCGTTTTGTGCTCGTTGGCGATCACGAACAGCTCCCGCCGGTGGTTCAGTCAGTCGACCCCGACGCGGAGGGCGATGTGACCGACTCGAATCCACTGACAACCTCCCTATTCGAGCGGTTAATCAATGACTACCCCGAGGCCGCGGTCATGTTAACAAGCCAATACCGTATGAGCCAGCGGATTCAGGCCTTCTCGTCGGCGGAGTTTTATGACGGCGCGTTGCGGCCCGCAACTGCCGAGGTCGCTGCTCAATCGCTTTCGGCAGTGTGTGATCCCGCACAACTCCCCGAAGCGCTCCGCGATCAGGTGGCGTTCGTCGACCCCGGGGGCCGACGCGTTGGGAACACGAACCCAACCGAGGCCGACCGCGTCGCCGAGATCGTCGAGTCGTTTATCGCAGCTGGCGCCGACCCCGATTCGATTGGTGTTATCGCACCGTTCCGCGCGCAGGTCGCCGAGATCAGCCGCCGGGTTGGTGTGACCGTCGACACCGTCGACCGGTTTCAGGGTTCGAGCAAGGAGATCATCATTCTCTCGTTTGTGGCGACTGGGCGGCTTGAGGGGCCGCTGTTCGAGGACCACCGCCGGATCAACGTCGCACTCACGCGGGCGAAAAAGGGGCTCGTGTTGGTCGGCGACCGCGAGGCACTGGCTGCCGATTCCTTTTATAAGCGGATGCTGACGTGGGCCGACCGCTGACGGGGTGGGTGTCGACTCAACAAAACCGTATTTATCGTCTGAACTACACTTTTTGACCTGCTCGCCGTTGGGCCGTATATGAGCAGCGAATCGGAGACACGCAGTTCAAAAGAGATCTCACGAGACTCCGGGCAGATCGGCATCCGTGAGCTGTCAGTCGCCAGTCTTTCGGGGCTCGCAGGGATGATTGCCATGCAACCGATTTTTGGCGTCGCGACAGTGATCGGTGTACTGGATCCCGTCGCGTTCGCGGGGTTTGCCAACATCGTCGGCTACGGGTTGGACTTTTGGGGCGGGGTTGCCATCTTCGTTCTTGGTGGTATGACAGTCTTACCGCTGTTGTTCATCACCCTTGGCAACTACCTACCGCCGGCCTCCAGTGTGCCCCTTCGCGGCGTCACCTACGGGACGATCATCTGGACTGGTTTCACGATCGCGTTTTATACCGGACAGAGCGGAGCTGCGCTTGTGATTTATCTCGTGATGACGCTTGTTAACCACTGGGTGTACGGCGCGGTGCTCGGCCTTGTGTACACCCAGTATGCGTCGATTGCAGCATACGAGGTCTGACCGAGAGTCGGAACTGTCTGTTTCAGATACCATTGTTACTGTGTTGTGTGGCCGCATATACCGCTCTAACCATAGCCATTCAGTCGACTGACAGTTGCGCATAGCCGGTATCTCCCCTATTTTGGTATGTACCTAGTACATAATTGTTGTACAGATGTGGGTATCTACACACAGATACTGTGTATGTCACTCTATTAGAAACTCATTTAAATACAATTGGTCAGAAGTACTATCAGTATAACGTGAACCTAACGGGATATGGCAAAACGCCATTCCGATGATTCCGGGCAGAAGGGACAGCTTAACAGACGTGATTATATGCGGCTCGGTGGGGCAGCAGTTGGCGTGGCTACACTCGGCGGCGCCGGGGCAACGACAGCCGTCGCAGCTGACCCGGATACGGTCGTCGACCTCGGCGAGCAGGGGTTGAGCCAGGGCGACGAGATTGATTCGTATCTCGAACAGTACGTCGACAACGGTGTCGAGGTACGGGTTCCAGAGGGTGAATACGACTGGAACGGCAGCGGCTTTACTGGCGCGGTGCGGAACGCCGCCATCGTCGGCCAGGGCGAAGTTATTCTCAACAACACCGCCGGCCGCTACTACCAGACGATCAAGGCTCGCGGCGGCACCGTCGAGATCCGAAACTTCACGATCCGTGGCCGGGCAACCGGATACGAGGGTGGGGCTCGATGGCGCCTGCAGACCGACTCCAGCGGTAAGATTCTGATCGATAACGTCAATTTCCCGGACGGCTCCGAGGCGGGCGCGAAAGCCAAGGCGTTCTACGTCCCACGGAAACACGCTGGTGTCGTCGAGATTCGGAACTGCTACTACGCCAACTTCGACGACAACGGGATCTACGCCAACTCGCCGGGCTACTCGGATGGAAACGGCGGTCAGGTCATCGTCGAAAACTGCACGTCACGGAACAACAACATCGCGGGGATTCGTGTCGGCTCGGATGACAGCATCGTCCGAAACTGTCTGGTGATCAACGACGACGACTCCCCGGAAAGCCGAAGCGGCATCAACAACCAGCGAGGGATTCGGGTTCGATCCGACGGTGACAACCTCGAGATCTCCGACTGTGAGATTATCCACTCGTTTACCGGGACTGGCTCGCCGATTCAGCTCCATCGCGGCGCGGAGGGCGGCAGTGGGACGCTGTCGAACATCCGGATTTTGAACAACTCGGGCAGCACAGCGATCTCGGATCAGGACGGCAACACGGCCGCCGGCTGGACGGGCAGCAATATCAGCATAACCGGCGACGGCGATCTGGGTTACCCCTCGCATTTCGATGTCACCACGGGCAGCGGAGCCGAAGAGCCAACCGGCGAGGACCCACAGGGATCGACCGACTACACAGGCACCCCAGAAGTCAGCGAGGGCACTGACGAACTCCGCATTATGGCCGAGGAATCTGACGGCGCAACCTACGAGTTTTCGGCGACAGACGAGATTCGGCCACTGTATGATCTGGATATCTACAACGCCAACCGTGGCGAAAACGGCGAAGAAGCCGTCGAAAACGACGACGGCACCTGGACGGCCACCGGCGCGCTCTCCGGGGCTTCGACCAGCGGTGATACCTTCGAGTTCGACGGCTTCATCACTGCGTTCGATATTCAGGGCGCGACTGATGCGGTAACGCTGTACCTCAACGGCCGACGGATCTCCACAGACGATCTCGTCGCCCAATCGGCAGAGGAGTCCGAACCCGACGAAGACGACGCCACCGACGGCGACGAGGAGGAGTCAACAGCCCCTGAACCGTCCGACCCAGTCGAGACGGGAGACCGGCTCCGTATTATGGCCTCGAACTCCGGCGGTGCAACCTACGAGTTCACCGCGACCGACGAGATCACGCCGCTGTACGATCTGGATATCTACAACGCCAACCGTGGCGAAAACGGCGAAGAAGCCGTCGAAAACGACGACGGCACCTGGACCGCAACCGGCGCGCTCTCTGGGGCCGGCACCAGTGGTGATACGTTCGAGTTTATGGGCGATATCACCGCGTTTTCGATAGACGGCGATCGTGATGGCGTCACGCTCTATCTCAACGATGATGAGATCTCAATGGACGAACTCGTCGTTGAGGCCGACGACGAAGACGACGAATCAAGTGGTGTCGACGACGATGAGCAAGACGACCACGACGACGAAGACGACCACGACGATGAGCAAGATGACCACGACGAACTCACCAACGTGCTGTTGATCGACGGCACCGTCTCCGACGAGTTGGCCCAGTACAAGGTCGTCGTCAGCGGCCGGATCGAAAAGAGTGATTCGCTCAGCTCAGTTGTCGACGGCGGCAGTCCGTGGGACAAAATCCAAGACCGCGTCGACGGCTCGATTGCGACCGGTGTCGTCGCCAAAGGCCTCGACGGCTACCGATTCTCTGGAGAGTTGGTGAGCTTCCAGGTTAACGGTAACGTCGATGTTACACTCGAAGAAGCCCAGTAGACCGATGGTCTCATACAGCAACTGGGAGTCGCTGTCGGCTGACCCGGACCCCGAGACGGATCTGGGGTATGCCGGTACTGAATGGGACGTCATTCGGACAACACAGAAAGGGGGGTCGCACCTGCTGTTTTTGCCCCAGGACGAACAGCTCCTCAAACAGGAGGCGTTCGTGATCGCCACCGAATCCTCGGTCGTCGACATCGCTGACCACCGCTAACGCTGCAACTCCCTACGAAACGGTGTCGCTGTTTTCTACGGCGTGCTCAACGGGAATCTTACATGACTGTAGCTGGTGACTGGGCGGTCGACGGATGCCTGTCGCCGACGGCCTCCAGGCTACTCGGAGTCGACAGCGTCGACAGTCTCATCAGCAGCCTCATCCTCGGCGGCTGTCTCGTCGATCTCCGCACGAACCCGGTTGTGGAACTCCTGTAAAACCGCACTTTCGTCGTCAGCCAACACCACATCGCTGGCCATCAGTGTTGCCAACCCGAACGCCCGCGGACTGGGAGAGTCGACGCTGTGGGTGACCACGTCGATGTCGCCCGCAGCGATCCGGGTTAGGATCTTCCTAACACCGGTTATGTTGAGCTTATCTTCCATGATCTCGCGATAGGTTTCTTCGATCACCGCGAACGAATCGAGGTCTTGGGCGAACGACAGCAGCATCTCGCTGGAGACCTGCTGTTGGGCGGCTGATTTCTCGTAGCCCTTGTACCGTTTGAGAATCATCAACGACCGGGTGGCGTTGATCCTGAAATACCGCTGGAGGAGATCGGTATCGTCGAGTGCGGCTCGAAGATTCGAGACGATGTCGTCGGGATCGAGATCACGAATAATGCCGGCGATGTCGACTTTTCGGTTCAGCGGCATCTGGATCGAAAACCCGTTGTCGGCGACCGCCACCTGCACGTTCGCGGTCGCATGCTGGGCACACTTGTAGGCGATGAGCCGCGAGAGCCCGTCGTTGAACGCCCGGCCGTAGTTCGAATGAACATAAAAACGACGGCGGTACTCGGTGCGGTCGATCTCACACTCGACGACCAGCTGGTCGCCAGTGCTGATCGCACCATCACCCAAATACCGCCGCTGTTCGTCGAACAGCCGGCTGATCGCCCGCACGCTGTGTTCGTCGATAGGAAACTCCCGCAGCCAGGATCGTAACCCTTCGATACCACCACTCGCCAGTCGGTCACGAACGGTTGTCTGGAAGTCGACGATCTCTCGACCCAGATCGTACGACAGCGGGAGCCGCTCGGCGAACCAGGAAGGGACGGTCGGCCGGGCGGAGGTGGGTTCGACGTACACTTTCGAGCCGCGTCGGTAGCTGTACTCGTAGCTCTGGCCGCCGAGAACGAACACATCGCCCGGATCAATCGTATCGAGATAGTTCTCATCGAGCGTGCCGACCCACTCGTTGGCCCCGCGGGTATGGACCGCACAGCTGAACGAGTCAGGGATCGTCCCGATGTTCGTCATATAAATGACACGCGCCAGGCGGCCGCGTTTACCGATTAGTGGCTCGTCGACCGGAAACTCCTCGTAGTGGTGCTCGCCGTCGGGCGGATCGTTGGTGTCTCGCCAGATTTTGGCGTACACGTTTTTGTCTTCGAGCCCCGGGTAGTCCGCAGTTAAGTACGACATAAGGCGTTCCCAGTCAGTGGAATCGAAGGTACGAAACGGATACGCGCGCCGGAGTGTGGCTTTGAGCTCATCTTCGGTCCAGATCCGGTTGATCGCCATCCCGTAGACGTGCTGAGCCGCAACGTCGGCGGCGTTTTCCGGGATGAATACGCGGTCGACGAACCCAGACTCGGCTTTTTCGAGCATCACTGCACACTCAATGAGTTCGTCACGATCCAGCGCGATCACCCGGCCGGTAACTGTCTGGCCGAGCTGGTGGCCCGCCCGGCCGACCCGCTGGAGCAGTGCGGCGACGGATTTCGGCGAGCCGATTTGGACAACGAGATCGATGTGAGGCATATCGATCCCCAGCTCCAGGCTCGTCGACGTTGTCACCACATCCAGCCGGCCGGCTTTCAGCCCCTCTTCGATCTCGCCACGTCGATCTTTCGAGAGGCTCCCGTGGTGACACCCCGAGTTAGTCTCACCATACTTCTCGGGAAACCGCTCGCGGAGCGTCTGGAGGACGCGTTCGGCACCGGATCGAGTGTTGGTAAAGACGAGGGTGTTGGTGTAGCTGCTGATGAGTTCGTGCAGTCGCGTATAAAATCGGTCCTGAACCTCGTCTCTGGGTGTGTTTATCAGATCGTCGGTCGGACACTCCAACTCCATGTCGAACTCACGGACGAAGCGACTGTCGACGATTTCGTACTCCCGTGGCTCGCCGCTCGGCTCTTTGCGGCCGACCAGGAACTCCGCGACCGCCGACAGCGGCTCGACGGTGGCCGAACAGCCGATCCGCGTCGGCGAGTGGTCGGCCATTGCTTCGAGGCGTTCGAGCGACACCGACAGATGCGTCCCACGTTTGTTGTCCGCAAGGCTGTGGATCTCGTCGACGATGACGTACTCGACGGTTTCGAGTTTCTTTTTGAATTTGGGTGAGTTCAACAGGATCGCCAGCGTCTCGGGCGTCGTATTCAGAATGTGTGGCGTCTCGTCGAGCATCGCCTGGCGGGTGCTGCTGTCGGTGTCGCCGTGTCGGATCGCCTGCCGGATGTCGCAGTCGACGCCGCGATCGGCCAGTCGCTCAGAGATTCCCTCCAGCGGAACCGTCAGATTACGGTGGATATCGTTGGCCAACGATTTCAGCGGCGAGATGTACAGACAGTACACTGAGTTGTCGAGGCCGTCCTCGCTGGCTTGATCGCGGCGAAACAGCTCATTGATGATCGCCGCAAACGACGCCAGCGTCTTTCCGGATCCTGTTGGCGCGCAGATCAGCGCGTTCTGCTCGTTGTGAATATGTGGAATTGCTCCGCGTTGGGGTGGCGTAAAAAAGCCGCCGTTCGTCCCAACGTACTCGCCGAACTCCTCGACCCACCAGTCTCTAACCGCTGGCTCGAACAGCTCAAGCACGTCGCCGTCTGCGATCTCTACCGTCTCGGGATCGAACGCGTACTCGGTGTGATTCGAACAGAGCAGCTCGCGGCCGGGGGAGGCCATCTTACGACTCCTTGTCTCCGGGCGCGTAAGTCGATTGTGTTGGGCCTCGGACCCGAACGGATTTCCGAGTTGGTAGCCTCCGGCTACCCATGCAGGTTACGTTTCTCGGCACCGGTTCGGCGATGCCAACCGGGAGTCGCAGGCAGACCGGCCTCCTGCTGACGAACGACGAGCGGTCGCTGCTCGTCGACTGTGGCAGTGGTATTCTTCACCGGCTGGCCAGCACCGACATCGGCTACGAAGGCGTGAGTAGTGTCCTCCTAACGCACCACCATCTCGATCACGTTGCTGATTTATTGCCGCTGGTCAAGGCGCGGTGGCTCGCCGGCGAGGAACATCTCGAAATCGTCGGTCCGTCAGGAACCAAACAGCTGGTCGACGACCTACTGTCGGTCCACGACTATCTCGACGGCCGGATCGACCTCCGGATTCGTGAGGTGACCGCCGACCACTCCTTCGAGGTCGCTGGCTTCCATACCGAGAGCCACGAGACCAGACACTCGATGGATGGGCTGGCCTACCGGTTCGCCGAATCTTCTGATGAGCCACCGCTGTTTGCCTTCAGTGGAGATACAGAGGCATTTACGGGACTGGGTCGGTTTGCCAGCGACTGTCACGTGCTAGCCCACGACTGTTCGTTTCCCGACTCGGTCGACGTTTCGGGCCACCCCACCCCGACGAAGCTGGGCGAAGCGTTGGCCGACTGCACTGTAGAGCGGCTGTATCTCACACATCTGTACCCACACACCGAGGGCAACCACGACGAGATGCGCGAGGCAGTCAGTGCCGGGGGCTTCGACGGCGAAATACGGGTCGCCCGCGACGGGCTACGACTCGACTTATAAAGAACGCGGCGACTACTCAAGAAGGCCGATATCTCTGGCAGCGAGATCCTGGATTCTCGACTTGAGTGCCGGGTCGACCTCGGCACACTCCTCGCCGTCGTGGCGGTTGTCGTTGTGCCGGGCGAGCTGATCAGCAACGTCCGACAGCGGCACCGTCGTCTCGGTACCACAGGCCTCGCAGATGATCGGGATCGCTGGATCGTCATCGTCGTTGGTCATACCAGCCAGTACGACCGCTGGATAAAAACGCGTCCGGTTTCGATGGCGATTGTTCGTGTAGGTATTCGACAGTTGTATTCGTCAATTATAACTGACCGCTGTGCAACCTCCTACGCGATGCGATGTTTGCAAGCGGTTTGTCGAACGGATAGTGCGAGAGGACGTCGACCGATAGATCGTTGCGAGGTGAGCTAAGTGGTTTCACCCACCGTTGCGCTCGCGTCGACTGTCGCCACGCTGGCGGTGGTTACGGCTGCCGGCCTGCTGTACGCTCGCGGGCGCGTTGGTTCGGTTGAGGATCTACTGACCGCCCGCAACTCGACGGGGACGGCGATGACGACGGCGACGCTCATCGCCTCAACGATGGGCGCGTGGATCCTGTTTAGTCCCGCCGAGGCCGGGGCTGCCTTCGGCGGCCTGACCGCGATTCTGGGGTACGCAATCGGAAGTGCGATCCCGCTGTTACTGTTTATCCCGGTTGGCGCGCGCATCCGCAAGCTGATGCCGAGCGGCCACTCACTCACGGAATTCGTGCTCGTTCGTTTTGGCCCGATCATGTACGTGTTCGTGCTCGTCGTCTCGGTGTTCTACATGTTCATCTTCCTGGCTGCCGAGATGACCGCGATTGCGGGCTCGCTGGAGCTGGTTGCCGGCGTCCCTGCCTGGCAGACCGCGACGGCTGTCGGCGTGTTCGTGCTTATATACACGGCCTACGGAGGCCTCGTCGCCAGCATCTTCACCGACACAGTCCAGACGCTGGTTATTCTCCCGCTTTTGGCGCTGGGCTTTACCGCAGCCGTCTTCTCGCTGGGCGGAACGGGCGAAATCTATTCAACTGCGGTGTCGACCAATCCCGATTTGCTTGATCCGGGCTTTCGACCCGGGCTTGAGTTCGGACTCTACGTCGTGTTTGCGATTCTCGGAGCCAACATGCTGAACCAGGGCATCTGGCAGCGCGTGTATGCAGCCGACGGCGAGGCAACGCTGCGCCGGTCGTTTGCAGTCGCCGCCCTCACGGTCGTTCCGATGGTTCTTCTCGCAGGACTGTTCGGCGTTGCGGCGGCGGGCCTCGGGCTGGTAACTCCCGAAACCCAGAGCGTCGCTTTCTTCCTTGTGGTGACCGAGGTGTTGCCCGACACGCTCGTCTTCGTGGTCGTCCTCTTGGTCGTTCTGTTGGTGATGAGTTCGGCCGATACGATGTTCAACGCCATTTCGAGTCTGGTCACCGTCGACATCGCCCGACTAATCGAGGTCGAGAACGAACAATCGCTCAAACTCACCGGCCGCGGGCTGACGGTGCTGGTCGCTGTCGGCGCGGTCTGGATCGGCGCGCAGGGCTACAGCGTGCTCGCGCTGTTTTTGACCGCGGATCTGTTTGCGGCGGCCGTCTTCGTCCCGCTGATCTGGGGACTGTACACGCCGAGTCTCAGTGAGGCCGGCGCGCTGGTCGCCAGCATCGCCGGACTTGTGGTAGGCATTGCCTACTTCCCGATGCTCCGGGGTGTGCTGTCGCTGGTTCCGGGGCTTGTTCCGCTGCTTCCCGAGGCGTCGTTTCTCGCGGCGTTCCTCGGGGCGACAGCTGTCTCAACGGCTGTGACAGCAATCGCAGTGTACGTTGGCAACGAGAACTTCGCGTTCGATTCGCTGTCGACGCGAATCCGTTCGTTCGATGAGTCGACGGACGAGACGCCAACGCCGACTGGCGAGGTGTCGGACTGATGGCGGCCGGTCCGACGCTGTTCGCGCTGGTGATCTGGGGCTCGATTGGCGGCGTGTTGGCGACGTTCGGCTACGTCGTCTGGCTGCTGGTCGAACTCCGTCGAGCCGAGTAGGGTTGTAAACTGCTGTGTGTCACCGGATATTTCTACATAGATCATAAGACGTAATGGGTTATGATTTCAATATTCGCACTGAAGCCTCCTGATTTAAGTCCGCGTGTGAAGTACGGTTTTTCAATGAGCGAGCCACTCGAAGACGAGTTCGGACGGGAGGTGACCGGCGTCCGGATCTCGCTGACCGACCGTTGTAACTTCGACTGTATCTACTGTCACAACGAGGGGCTCGGCGACACTCGCGGTCTAATGGAGCCCTCCGACGACGAGATCACCGCCGACGAAGTCGTCCGGTTTCTGGAGG
>CAZOOU010000019.1:0-15899 GCA_964581495.1 uncultured Haloferacaceae archaeon | reverse complement strand
GGGATTCCTCCGCGTTCACGCGGAGGAGGATGTCAAAAGTCGACATGCAACAGATATGCCCTCTATTGGGCTGTTCGATCGACTGACTCACGGATATCTCTCGTTGCGTCGTTCTGCTTTGCCTCGATACGGTCTGTTGGTGTTCGCTACACGCCGTCGACGGGTTCGATCATCGCTGCAAGCTCCGCCGTTGTTTTCTCGCCGCGCAGTCGGTCGACCAGTCGTCCCCGTTCGTCGACCAGCACGGTCGTCGGCACCGCGCTCACGGCCATCGCCTGCGTCACCGAAAGTTGGGGGTCGACGCCAAGCGACCACTGGCCGTCGTGGTCGGCCCACCAGTCGGCCAGCGTCGATTCGTCGACCGAAAAGCCGACCGCATCAGTCGACACGGACAGAAACGAGACCGACTCGCCGTACTGCTCGTACGTCTCGACCAACGCCGGCATCGAGTCGCTACAGACCGAACAGGTCACCGACATGAAATCAATGAGGAGCGGCCCGTCGGCCGGAATCGGCTGCTCGCCGCTCGTGCTACCAGGTGCGTCGACCGTCTCAACGCGCTCGTCGACGGTGTTGGCGTCGGACGCTTGCCCCGTCGACAGCGCGTCCGTCGACAACGCATCCGACGAGACGCCCCAGCCGACTCCGACGACGCCGACGCCCGTGAGTCCGGCAAGCAGTCGACGGCGGTTCATTGGCCCTCCGCGTTCGGAATTTCGCAGGCTGCAGTCGTTTTCTGTGCCGCACGAACGAGCAGGCCGAACGTGGCCACCAGCACGATCGTTGCCAGATCGTAGCCCGTCGAAGCCACCATTGCGGTCGCCTGCGTGCCGCCGAACAGCCCGGCGACCGCCAGCAACAGCGGGGCAGCACAGCTCACACAGGAGGCCAGCCCGAGAACGGCAGTCCGTGCGGAGCCCGCCGCCGAAACAAGGATGGCGACGATGTAGCCCAAACTCAGGTAGGCAACCAGCTTAAACGGGACAATCGAGAGACTCACCAGCCCGTTGTCGTACAGGAAAATCGGTCCCCAGCCGGGCAGACTCAACACCAGTTGGCTTGTTTGGGTTCCGGTTGTGGCTCCGACGATCCCGCTCAACCAGCACAACGCGAGCGTGTAGCCGACGCCGACGGCCACGCCGAGCCACGGGCGGGGCCGGACCCGAACGGTTCGACTCACCCAGACCGCCGCGACGACGCCAGCGGTCGACCAGACGATTGGATACACCAGCACGCGACTATCTGTCAGTATCGGCTGTTGGACCGACAGGTAGCTGGCAGTGGCGGCCGCAAACACGGCGACGACGATCACGCCACTGCCGACGGCATACTCCAGCGGCGACAGTCGACGGTGGAGAGCCATTAGCTGGTGTCGTCGGCTGTGTCACCGAAGCGAATCAGCCCGAGATTGAGGCCGATCGCGACCAGAATCACGAAGATGAGCGTTGCCGCTCCGTAGATGACGGGATGGGTGTCGATGCCGGCCATCACACCGAGGGCGCTCCGGATCTCCCAGATGATGACGAACAGCACCGCGCTCCCGAGCAGGATGCCGCCCTGTGTGGTGTTGCTCATCCGAGCAGCCCTCCCAGCCCACTTGCGAGCCGACCGAGCGTCGACTCACCGGCTGCGACCTCAATGTAGCCGACGAGTGGTTCGACAACCATCGGGACGGGGTCGACGCCGGGTCCGAAGACGCCGCCGCGCTCGATGATGCTCGCCAGCGGCAGCGTGTAGGCCAACACGACCAACACGAGCGCGATGCCGATCCAGAGTTTGAGGTTATCGAGGATCAGCGGCGAGTCCTCGGGGCCCGAAAGCGGCTCGGAAAGTGGTTTGCCGAGCCCACTTACTTTCGGTCCGCCGCTGGTGAGTGCGATGTTGAAAACGAACATGAGCGTCGAAATCGTCAACAGCGTCCCACCGAGCGCCAACTGGATGTCGAACTCCGCCATCGAGCCGAAGGTGGCAGTGAAATCAAAGCCCTCGTACTGGGGTTCGGCCGTCCGCCGTGGCACTCCAAAGAGGCCGGCGACGTGCATCGCGTTCGACATCAGCGCCATGCCGACGAACCAGAGAATGACCTGTGCAAGCGCGATGGGTCGGCTGTAGAGTCGACGGTTGGTGAGCTGTGGCCACAGCCAGTAGGTGCCGGCCATGAACGTCAACGCGACCGCGGTACCGACGGTGAGATGGAAGTGGCCGGGGACCCACAGCGTGTTGTGAACCAGATAGTTGATGTTGAGCCCGGCGTTGACCATCCCGCTGAAGCCGCCCGCGGCAAACATCAGTCCCGCGAGCGTCATGCCGGTAAAGGCTGGATCTCGCCACGGCAGCGCGCGGAGCCAGCCAAAGAGGCCGGTGCCGCCGCGCTGTCGGGCTCCGTGTTCCATGCTGGCGACCACCGTAAAGGCCGTCAGCAGGCTGGGCAACAGCAGGAAGATGGTGTTGGTCATCGCAATCGCTTTGAACCCTTCCGAGATGCCGGGATCGAGATACTGGTGGTGGATACCGACCGGCGTCGACAGCATGAGGAACA
This sequence comes from uncultured Haloferacaceae archaeon, assembly GCA_964581495.1. Lineage (GTDB taxonomy): Archaea > Halobacteriota > Halobacteria > Halobacteriales > Haloferacaceae > Halohasta. Next base: position 13,360 of record CAZOOU010000019.1, on the reverse strand, counting down.
GAATAAACACCACACGGCCGAGTGGGTCGCTGAACAGTCGACCGCCCGAGATCGTCGGCAACACGGTGTACCACAGCATGTAGGCCGGCATCAGCCAGAAGTAGACGACTGGGTGGCCCCAGAACCAAAACAGCGTCCGGGTCAGCAGCGCGTTGATGTCGTTGAACAGTCCAAGCGACCACGGCAACAGGAAGCCGACGACGGCGATGGTGATGCCGATGGAGGCGATGTACCACATCAGCATCGTGATCAGCGCCATAAACGTCTGGAGCGGAATGCGTTCGTCGGGATTCTCCTGTTTCCAGGCGAAGTACGACCGGAACCAGTCGACGCCCGCCATCCACGTGCCGATGAGGAACACCGAGAGGCCACCGTAGAACAGCGGATGGGCCTGTTTCGGCGCGTAGAACGTGAACAGCACGTCAGCACTCAGTTCGCTGGTGTCGACAAAGCCGCCCAAGATGGGGACGACCGCCAGCAGCGTGCCGGCGACCATCATCCCGTACCAGGCCCACGTAAACCGGATGTTTTCGAGCGGGCGGTCGAGACTGCGGACGACACCCCAGGTGTAGATGCCGACGAGGAAGAAGATGGTAAACGACACCACCATCAACACGCCGTGGGCGGTCAGCACCGTGTAGTAGTACTCCGAGCCCATGAGCCGGAGGATATCGGTTCGGTGCAGCGTCTGGACGATGCCGAACAGCGCGCCGAGGAACAGCGCGATAAACGAACTCCCGAGGGCCGCTCGGACGACCTTTGCTTCCTGTGGGAACCGATCCAAGAACGTCGGCGCGCCGGATTCGAGCTGTTCACTCATCGGCATCACTCTCCAGTTCGAACTCGTCTTCAGGGTGGACGATCAGCTTTCCTTCCATTGTGTGGTGACCTGAGCCGCAGTACTCGTTGCAGACGATGCCGTACTCGCCGGGCTCGTTCGGCTCGACGGTGAGTTTGGAGACCTCGCCGGGAATCACCATCGTGTTCGCGTTGGTTCCTTCGACGTGGAAGCCATGGAGCACATCCGGCGAGGTGATATAGAACGTTACTCGGCTGTTAGCCGGCACCTCTATTGGATCCGGACTGAAGACGAACTGCTGGGCGATCACATACGCCTCATACTCGTTGTCGTCGACCTGCTCGACACGCGGGTCGGCAAACCGGTCGTCTTCGTTGAGGGCGTTCGAATCAATCGTCTCTTCGTCATCCGAGATCATGCCGATACCGGCGGCTGTCGCGCCATAGGTAATCGTCGTGATAATGGCGACAATCAGCACCATCGCCAGCACCAGCCAGATCTTTTCGTAGTCGTGTATGTGCATATTATCCAATTACTGTCAGTTCGTTCCCAAGGAACTCAACGAAGTACATGAATATCCACATGATGACGAGAATCGCGAAGTACACCGAAATGAGTGCGAGTGTGCCTTTCGGATCGAACTCGTCATGCCCAATTTCTCTGACCGTTCCTTCTCCGGACATTGTTGTCCAACTTTGACTGACTTGCGGTAAAAGGGATTTCTGTATTCTTAGCCAGTGGGAATGCGGACAAAGAGTTAAACAGCCGGCGTCGCAACCGGTAGCTAATGATTTCACCGCGAACGGCGAGTTTGGTGAGTTTGGCCGCGCTACCGGCGGTAGCGTACTACACGGTGACGACTGATCTGGTGATCGCGGTCTCGCTGCTCAACGTGCTGGTTATTTCGACTGCACTGTACTTGTTGTTCAGCCCGATTTCGGACGACCACGCGGCCCACGCCTGAGCCGTCTTTCGCTGAATGAGTTCGTGTACTCTCTGTGAGCTCCCGACACCCACACCGCCGATTACTGACGAGGCCGTCGACGGCGCGTTCTGCTGTCGTGGCTGTCTCGAAGTCGCCCGTACCCTCGATGCGACGCCCAGCGACGTCGACCCCGAGGCGGCCAGAGCCAGCCTCGAAGCCGACCAGCCCGATGTCGACCTCGACGACTACGACCAGCAGTATCTCAGCGTCGACGGGATGCACTGTGCGACCTGCGAGACGTTTTTGGAGTCGACGGTCACGGCCCGCGAGGGAATCGGTGCGGTCTCGGCGAGCTATGCGACCGACACGCTGAAAGTTCAGTACGACCCCGAGGCCGTCGACGCCGAATCGCTCCCTGAGATCGTCTCGGGGTACGGCTACACCGCCACCGAACGCTCGGTCGACGAGCGCGAACCGGACGGCGATATGGCGGTCGTCAAGTTCCTGATCGGCGGCGGGCTGTTCGGCATGATGACGATGCTGTGGTACGTCCTGTTTTTGTATCCGACCTACTTCGGCTACGACTCGCTGGTCGACCTCGGTGGGTTCGATGGCCTGTACTTGTACACCCAGATCTGGCTGCTGACGTCGCTCGTCCTCTTTTATACGGGGTATCCGATCCTCCGCGGGGCGTACGTCAGCCTCCGGGCGCGCCAGCCCAACATGGATCTGCTGGTCGCCATCGCGGCGGTCGGCTCGTATGCCTACAGCACGCTGGCGATGGGGCTTGGCCGCACTGACCTGTATTTCGACGTCACCGTCGCCATCGTGCTGGTGGTCACGCTGGGCAACTACTACGAATCGAAAATTAAACAGCGTGCTTCCGAACTGCTCTCGGATCTGACGGCGATTCAGGTCACCGAGGCCCACCGCCCCGACGGCTCGACAGTCGACGTCGCGGCCATCGAGCCGGGCGACAGCCTGCTCGTCCGGCCGGGCGAGCGAATTCCGGTCGACGGCGAGGTCGAATCGGGGGTGGCCGCCGTAGATGAGGCACTCGTCACCGGCGAATCCGTGCCGCGAACCAAACGCTCGGGCGACCCAGTGCGGGGCGGGACGGTCGTCACCGACCAGCCGCTGACGATCCGGGCCGGCGACGACGCCGACAGCACGCTGGATCGGATCGTCGAACTACTCTGGGAGATCCAGAGCACGTCGCCGGGCGTCCAGCGGTTCGCCGACAAACTGGCGACGGTGTTCGTCCCGCTTGTCCTGCTTATTTCGGTGGTTGCCACGGCGGGCGTGCTTGCGACCGGTGGCTCGCCCACCGCCGCGCTGTTGGTCGGACTGACGGTCATCATCGTCTCGTGTCCCTGCGCGCTGGGACTCGCAACGCCGCTGGCGGTCGCCCAGGGCACCCAGACGGCCGCCCAACACGGGCTGGTCGTCGCCTCGTCGTCGGTGTTCGAGACGCCAGACGTCGACATCATCGCGCTCGACAAAACGGGGACGCTGACCAGCGGCGAGATGCAGGTCACCGAGAGTGCGGGAGACGAGGCGATCCTGTCGACGGCTGCAGCCCTCGAACGCGCCTCAGCCCACCCAATTGCGGACGCTATCGTCGCGGCGGCCGCCCCGAGCGCGGCCGACGAGATGGCGGCTGGCGGCGAGATGGCGGCCGACGGTGGCACACTGACCGCAGACGAGGACACGCTCGCAGTCGACGACGCCGTCGACAGCGTCGAAACCCTTGAAAAAGGCGTTCGCGGCCAGGTCGACTCCCGCGAAGTGCTGGTCGGCCACCCCTCGCTGTTCGAGTCGTGGGCCGACCCCGACGACTACCGCGAGCACGCCGAACGGGTCGCCGACCGCGGGGAGGTCGCCGTCGTCGTCGGCTGGAACGAAACGATTCAGGGTGTGATTGCGGTCGGCGACGAGCCGACCGCCGACTGGGAGCGTGTCGTCGACGCGCTGGCCGACGGCAGCCGCGAGATCGTCGTGCTGACCGGCGACGACACCGAAGCCACCCGGACGTTCGAGGCCCATCCCGCAGTCGACCACGTGTTCGCGGAGGTGCCACCGCAGGCGAAAGCCGAGACGATCCGGCGGCTCCAAGCCGACGGTCGCGTAGCGATGATCGGCGACGGCAGTAACGACGCGCCCGCGCTCGCGGCGGCGGATCTGGGCATCGCGCTGGCGACCGGCACGAAACTCGCCACCGACGCCGGCGACGTGATCGTCGTCGACGGCGAGCTGTCGGCGGTCCCGACGCTGTTCACCATCGCCGCAAACACGAACCGGCGCGTGCGGCAGAACCTCGGCTGGGCGTTCGTTTATAATGCGGTGGCGATCCCGCTGGCGGTGGTCGGGCTGTTGAACCCGCTGTTTGCGGCGCTCGCAATGGGAGCCAGCAGCCTGCTTGTCGTCGTCAACTCGACGCTCCGGTCGCTCGACTAACTAGCCTGCCCGCGAGAGCACTGCCTCGTGGAGTTCTTGGGGGCCGTTGGCTACGACATCTGCGGCGGATAGATCAGTATCAGCGTTCGGCTCGGTACGGTAGGCGATGACGAACATCCCGGCGCGTTTGGCCGCCTCGATTCCGTTTTTCGAGTCTTCGATCACGAGACACTCCTCGGGAGGCCGGTCGACGGTTTCGGCGGCCTTCTCGTAGATATCCGGTTCGGGTTTCCCGTCGGCGTCGAGGTTCTCGGCCGTAATGACCGCGTCGACCGAGATATCGAACCGGTCGAGGACGATGTCGTGCCACGCCGACGGCGAGGAGGTGACGATTGCCACGGGCACCCCGCGGTCGGCCAGCGTCCGGCGAGTTTCATGAAAGCCATCCAGGAGGTCGACGCGATTCTCATAGATGTCTTCGGCGACCTCGTTGAAGATGTCGACGAACTCGGCTTTGCCGATTTTCGTCTCGTACTCGTCGTCGAGGTAGTCGTAGATCTCCTTGTAGTACATCCCGGTCGTTTCGTCGAGATCCGGATGCTCGCCGTCCAGAGTCTGCGGAAAAATGCGGGCTGGTTGCTCGTCGTGCCAGTAGCGTTCGGAGTCGACGATGACGCCGTCCATATCGAACAGCACGGCCGTGATCTCGTCGTCGGATGCCATACCGTCTGATCGGCGGCTTCGAATAAAGGCTCTCGGGCGTAGTTTTAGAAGGCAAAAAGCCAGACCCCGGCTATGTCCGATCAGACCCGGATTCTCGCCGGCGACTGTACCGTCCGTTTTGAAGGAACCCGCGACCGTATCCAGCGCGGCCATGTCGTCATCGTCGTCAAACCCGACCGAACCGTCCTCGTCCACGATGCCGACGGTTACCAGCCCGTTGCGTGGCTCACCCGCCCCGACGGCGTCACGATCGAACACGACGGCGAGGGGTTCAGCTTGCGGGCCCACACCGACAGTCAAGAACTCCTTGTTACTTCGAACCGGTCGACCGATCTGCGCTCGTACAACGTCTCGGAGGCTGGGATTCCAGTCGGGACGTGCCAGGAGTGCGACGGTCCGCTGGTCAGAACGCGCGGGGAGATCCAGTGTCTCGACTGCGACGCACAGTACGGCCTACCGGCCGGCGCGACTGTCCTCGATTCGTCCTGCGAGCTGTGTGGACTCCCCACCATGCAGGTCGACCGCGGCGAGCGGTTCGAACTCTGTGTCGACTACCAGTGCGGTTCGCTGGCCGAGGCGGTCCACGAGCGGTTCGACCGCGAGTGGGACTGTCCGGACTGTGGGTCGCCGCTGCGGGTTCGCAGCCCCGACGGGCGGGTCTTTCTGGGCTGTGACGACTACCCAACCTGCGAAACCTCGTTTTCGTTCCCGTCTGGTCTGATCGTCGACGGCTGTGGCTGCGGGCTGCCGCGCTTCGAGACGGCCTCCGGCGAGCGATGCCTCGACAGCGACTGCACACAGCCGGCTCGCTCTGATCCTCAGTCTCAACTCCCAGCAGAGTCGACCACCAGCGAGTCGGAATCCGGCTCGACGATGGGTTGAGCTGCCCGCCGGCTGGCTTCCGTCCGCCGACTGGCTTCCGTCCGCCTGCTGGCTGTGTAGGCAACGACTACTGGCAGTTACAGACTGACTACTGGTGGGTGTCGGCCAGCCGCTGGCTGTGCTCACCGATCGCTCAGAGCCTCACGAGCACTTTGATTGCCTCGCGGTTGTCCATCGCTGCATACCCTTCCGGGACGCCGTCGAGGTCGACGGTCTTCGTAAAAATCGGCGAGGGATCGAGCGTTCCCTGCAGCACGTCGGCCAGCAGCTCCTCGGCGTACGCCCGGACGGGGGCGACCCCGCCGTTGAGCGTGATGTTGCCCCGGAAAAACGGCGAGAGGTCGAGCCCGTCGCCCATTCCGTGAGGGACCCCGACGTAGCCGACGGTGCCGCCGGGTCGACAGACGCTGTGAGCGGTCTCCATCGAGGAACTCGCGCCCACGCATTCGAGCACGTGGTTGACGCCGCCGTCGGTGATCTCTTGGACTCGGTCGACGGCGGCCTCGCCGCGCTCGCCCACAGTGTGGGTCGCGCCGAACTCCTCGGCGATGTCGAGGCGATCCTCGTGGTGGCCGACGGCGACGATCCGTTCGGCTCCCAGCCGCCGGGCGGCCAACACGCCACACAGTCCCACCGCGCCGTCGCCGACGACCGCACAGTCGACGCCGGCCTCGACGCCCGCCGAGACGGCGGCGTGGTGGCCGGTTGCCATCACGTCGGTCAGCGGTAAGATCGACCGAAGAGTATCCTCGTCGTCGGCGTGGCGATCCGGCACGCGGATCAGGGTGCCGTCGGCTTCGGGACACCGAACGTACTCGCCCTGCGCGCCGCCGTTCGCGCCGTTCCAGCTGTCGCTGTTGAGACAAGAAGTGTGGAGGCCTTTCCGGCAGTACTCACAGCGCCCACAGCTGATGAAAAACGGCGCGAACACGCGGTCCCCGACGTCGACCGAGACGACGTCGTCGCCGACTTCCTCGACGATCCCCATCGGTTCGTGGCCGACTTTTGAGGGCACATCCCGGTCGCTGTCGCCGCGGTAGAACCACAGGTCGCTCCCGCAGACGGCGGTGTGGGTCACTCGGACGATTGCGCCGCGCGGAGAGTCGAGTTCGGGTTTCGCGGTCGACTCGACGCGGATATCTCCCGGTCCATGGAAAATGGCTGCTTGCATACTGTATGCCGGCGCGCGGCGGGCAAAAATCCATCCCTCGGGTGGCGGTCGCCACTTGATCTCCGTGTGCTCGCGCAGAGTCGACTCAGCGCGTCGAGTTCGGAAGCCGCGGTGCCATCGGCGTCGCGTACAGCGAGTAGACGAGCAACAACACGCCGCTGGCCGTCAGCGTGCTCTGGACGATCAGGCCGGCAACCAGGTCGTCATTCAGCAGATACAACACGTTGCCGGCGGCCGCGCCCGCGATCAGACACAGAAAGCCGACGGCCGCGGTTTTGAGTGCGGTTGTCCGAGTCCGACGGAACGCACGATGCGCAAGCAGTGCGATGAGGCCACCTCCCAGTAGCGTTGCGACGTTCGCGAGTATGATGACAGCTGTGTAGTGGTCCATGACGGTCTCCTCCGAGGGGAATCCTCTCGACATGATATTTTACACATAGTAGGTAGGGGCTACGGGCTGTTCCCACCAGATGAAAATACACTGTCTTTTATATACGGTATCCAGCCGTTGGCCTAACTGGAGCGATCACAATGGCAACTAACACGGAAACCAAACTCGGCGGCTCGGTCGCGGGATTCACCCTCGAAGGCGAAGCACACACCCTGTCGGGGCTGTTTGCGGCCGTCCTGCGGGTGCTAATCGGCGGCATGATGCTGTTTGCGGGACTCGGCAAGTTCGAGGCAGTCAGCGGCGAGGCGTTCAACGCTGCGGGCTACCTCGCAAACGTTGACGCCGCCAGCCCGGTCAGCGGGCTGTACGGCGCGATGGCGGCCTCGCCAGCGTTCGTTGAGATGGCGAACGTCTTAGTGCCGTGGACGCAGGTACTGATCGGTGTCGCACTGATCGCTGGCGGCTTCGTCCGGCTGGCCGCCTTCGGTGGCGCGCTCCAGATGATGCTGTTCTACCTCGGCGGCTGGGAGGGCGACATCCTGGCGGCGTTCGACTCGACGCTCATCTACGCGGCCGTCTTCGTGACGGTTGCCGCACTTGGTGCGGGTCGAATCCTCGGCGCGGACCGCTACATCGAGACGCTGGAGGTCGGCGGCCAACCGCTCATCGAGCGGTTCCCACCGCTGCGCTACCTCTTGGGCTAACGCGCCCGCTCGCGCTGGTATCCACACTCCTTTTCGCTTTCATCGCCGGCTTTGAGCGCGCTACAACCACTCGTCCGACCACGCTTTTATTTCGTCGAAGATCGGACACAGCGACTCGCCTTTGTCGGTCAGCGAGTAGTAGGTCGCAATCGGGTTGTCCTCCTCAAAACGGCGGCTCACATACCCCGTCTCTTGGAGATCATCGAGCACCCGCGAGAGCGTCCGGGAGTTGGCGTTCGTCGACCGCTTGAGTTCGTTGAACCGCTTTTCGCCGTCCTGCAGATCATACAGCACCGCCAGCCGCCACTGCGAGCCGATCTCGTCGAGCGATTCGATCACCGGACACGGCGTGTCGTCGACTTGTGTGGGCTCCTGTTGACTCATATCCGTACAGAGTCGGCGATGCGTATAGTGGTTCGGATTGTAACGTAGTTGTGTTGTGTTACTGTATTTCGTCGCTCGTCGACTGGGTCGGCTGCTCGGCCGAGCGGTCGCCGAGCGCGCCCAGTGTGAGATCTGCTCCCTTCGATTCACCCGGCAGAATATCGCCCAGCGAGGCTCCGAGTGCGGCCGCGGTCCAGATCACGGCGATGCGGGCGGCCATCGCCACTGTCGAGGGATCGTCGACGAACAGCCGGCCCCACATCGCCATCAGCACCGCCGTCGTCAGCAGTGAGACGCCGAGCACACCGACCAGCCGGCGGGGAATGAACCCAAAAATCGGGTTGGTGATCCGGACCTCGCGGACGTCGACGCCGTAGATGACGCCCGTGGCGAGCCCGCAGACGAACAGGACGTTCGCAATAAAAAAGACCGGAACCCCGGCGACGACGAACTCAACAAAATGGGTTGCGATCTCGAAAACACCGTCTTCGACCAGCAGTGGCAGCGCGAAGACGATGCTGCCGACAGCGGCTTCACCCATATCCCGACTCGTGTATTTGTCGATCTGATTGTCAAAAAACCCCGTTTCGGGCAGTGCTTCCAGCAGCTGTTTGGTTTCCCGGAGCTCGCGGTGCTGTTCCGGTGTCGTGATCGTCTCTTCGAGTTCGGTTAACTGTGTGAACACGGCCTCAAGGTCGGTGTCCTCGGGGTCGCACTCGGCGCGGTCCTCGCTGCTCATGGCTGTCACACACCAGCGTGAGTATAAAAACCACCGCGCTACGCCGCCGTCGACCGTGGGTTAGTCGTCGCTGACGACGGTTCGATCGCCGTCGCTGTCGTCGTTTTCGTACTCGTAGACGACGCCGTCTTCCTCGTCGGCGGTCGCCGTATGCGAGCCGTCGCAGAACGGTTTGTTGTCCGAGAGACCACACTGACAGATGTAGATGCCGCCACCCTGTTCTTCGAGCTCCTCTTCGTCGATTGCGTACGGTCCATTCTCCTCGGCGGTGACTTTTCGTGCCATACGACCACAAATAACGCGAGACACATAATATCCCCAGTGACACGAGTGTTACTCGACCCGATTCGTACAGCGCGAACCGCAGTTCCTTTTGCCCAGCCACCCACCGAACCGGTATGAACGGACAGCTACGCGACGGCTACGTCGAGATCGGGGCCAACGCCCGCCAGCAGTTCTACGACGCCCGCGGCTACGGCACGCCCGCCGGCGGCAATACCATCCGGGTCTCGCGGGTCGAAGCCGCCCATCTCCTCTTCCGCGGTGATCTCGACCGGATCGTCGACGACGGCAGCCACCTCGATTTTCAGGACTTTTTCGTCGCCTCGGCGTCGGCGGTCGACCGCTTTGCGCTCCGCTTTCTCGTCTATGCCGAACTCCGCGACCGCGGATTCTATCTCTCGCCCGCCCGCGAGGGGTGGCCTGGCGACGACACCAACGAGTGGACCGACCTCACGGTCTACCCACGCGGCACCAAACCCGGCGACGGCGCGCCTGCTCACCGGATCGTCGTCGTCGGCGAGCGAACGCCGATCCCGGCCGCCAAACTCGACGGGGTGACGCTGGCGGTTGTCGACGAGGAAAGCGAGATCACGTATCTCGAAACCGGCACGCCCGACTTTGACGGTGGAACCACCTACGGGCCGCCCGACTCCCTTACAGGATCGCTGATCGACGACCGCGTCGTCGTCTGGGACGCGCCGGAGGGGCTGTACGAACACGGCTTTTACGGCCAACCCCTGACCGCTCGGGAGGCGATTGTCGACAACGCAGTCCAACTCTCCTTGGTCGAAGCCGCCGGTCTAGCCGCCGAGGGCCATCTCACGCTTGCTGACGAAGACGAGAACCGCCCCGCAGCCGAGGCAATCCGCGAGCGTGGCCGCGCCGTCGAGGGCGAGCGGTTCGACCGGCGGCTGGCGGTCTACCGCGCGCTGCGCAGCCGGCAGGTCGTCCCCAAAACGGGGTACAAGTTCGGTGCGGATTTCCGGACCTACAACACCGTCGAGGCCGTCGACGACCTTCCACACTCCGAATGTCTCGTCCGCGTCGTCGGCCCCGACCACGCGTTCGATCCCCGCGAGCTGTCGTTGGATGTGCGGCTCGCCGGCGGGGTCCGGAAACGAATGGTTTTTGCGCTGACCGGAGCCAACGGACACGTAGAGTGGCTCACCGTGAGCCGACTGACGCCATGACTGACGACGACACTTCCCACGACGATGGTGGCACAGCGCCCGAAGCCACGCCCCGCACCGACGGCGGCATAGAGGAGACCACCATCGACCCGTGGGGCTCGTCGACGATCGCCGACTACCGCAAACTGTTCGAGGAGTTCGGCATCGAGGAGTTCGAGGCAATCCTCGGCGAGGTGCCCGATCCGCACTACCTGATGCGCCGCGGGGTCATCTTCGGCCACCGCGACTACAGCCCGGTCGCCGACGCCTTGCAAAACGACGAGCCCGCGGCTGTCCTCTCGGGGTTTATGCCGACCGGCGACCCGCATATCGGCCACAAGCTCGTCTTCGATGAGATCATCTGGCACCAACAGCAGGGCGCCGACGCCTTTGCGCTGATTGCCGACCTGGAAGCTCACTCGGCCCGCGGAATGAGCTGGGACGAAATCGACGAACACGCCGAAAGCTATCTTTTGAGCCTACTCGCGCTTGGGTTCGACGCCGAGGAGGGCACACTCTACCGCCAATCGCAAAACCGCGACCTGCAGGATCTCGCCTTTGAACTCGGCTCGAACGCCCGGTTTGCGGAGTTCGCTTCGATCTACGGCTTTGACGGCGAAACCAACGTCAGCCACATGCAGAGCGTCGTCACCCAGATGGCTGATATGCTCTACCCACAGTTGGTCGACGAGCCCAAACCGACCGTCATCCCAGTCGGCCCCGACCAGGACCCCCACGTCCGGCTCGCACGGGATCTGGCCGTTCGGATGCGGTTTTTCAAGGTAACTGAAGCCTACGCCAGCTTCGAGCTCGACGCCGCCGAACGCGAGTTGGTAGGCACTGCTTACGACGCGTTAGCCGCCGACTGCGACGACGATGAGATGGTTCGCTGTGAAGATGCCGCCGACTGGCTCGATGCGTACGATGTCGACGCCGAACTCGAACCTGCCCGCGCCTCGGCGGTCGACAAGCTTTCGGAGGCCGGCATGGAGCCGGTTCGCCCACGAGTCCGATTCTTCCACCGCCACGGCCCAGAAGACGCGTTCGAGGCGATGATAGGGCGTATAACAGGCGAAAAGCGGGTGTACGAGGGTCACATCGACGCCTTCGACCTCGACTTCAGCGAGGCCGAAGCACTTGCCCGCGAAGTGGAAGTCGACAATGGCGGCTACGGTTTCATCCAGCCGTCGTCGATCTACCACCGGTTTATGACCGGGCTGACGGGCGGCAAAATGTCGTCGTCGATTCCAGCAAGCCACATCAGCCTGCTCGACGACCCACAGGAGGGCTACGACAAGGTCAAATCAGCCACGACGGGTGGCCGCGAAACCGCCGAAAAGCAGCGCGAACTCGGCGGCGAGGCCGACGACTGTCCCGTGTACGAACTGTACGCCTACCTGCTCGCCAACGACGACGACGGGCTGGCCCAGGAGGTCTACGAGGAGTGCGTCGGTGGCGAGCGACTCTGTGGCGGCTGCAAGGAGCAAGCCGCCGAACTGATGAAGGCGTTTCTGGAAGACCATCAGGAAAAACGTGAGGAAGCCACGGAACTGCTCGACGAGTTGGATATCGACCTCGATTCGAACCGTCGCGGCCCCGGCGGCTCGGAGTAGTCGCGCAGCCCGATTACCAGGTCAGCCAGACGTCGCCTTTGGCCGTCTCGCGTCGTTCGATCAGCCCGACTTTCGCCATCTTCCGGAGTCGACTTCGGGTTGTTTCGACGTTGCCGTCGATCGATTCGGCGACGGTAGTGGTTGGCAACGCCTTGTGCTCTTCGAGGAGGGTCAAAATCGTTTCATCCGGCGGACTGTCTATGGGATGAGTGTTCTCCTCGCGATTAACTGTCACAGTTTCACATGGTGACCACGTCGGCTTATTTCTACCGATCAGGACTGTAAATTGGGGTTCGATTCGGCTCCGTCTCTCGACTCTAGCCTGTTGGTGAGCGCCTCGAACTGCCACCGTCTTCGCAAACGCTAACTGTCGACCCTTCCCATCCACTCTCAACAAGCGATGCGACTTCCGGAAACACAACTCGCGGTGGTAGAAGCCGCGAGCGCGACAGACCCGACCGCCGTCGACCGGCTGGCCGACCAGACGGGGCTCGACCCCGCTGCGGTCACCCGCGCGGCCTTTGATCTCCGCGATCAGGGCCTCGTGACTGTCGACGAAACAACCGAGACAACCGCTGAACTCACCGACGAGGCCCACGCGTATCTCGACGACGGCCTTCCCGAGGTCCGGCTCTACCGCGCCGCAATCGAGGCCGGAGCCGACACTGATCCCGCCCAGATGGGCCAACTCATCGGTGCCTCAGGTCTGGGCGGCCCCCAGGTCGACATCGCGCTGTCGAACTTCGCGCGCAAAGGCTACGGCTCGATTGATTCGGGCGCAGTCTCGGCCGATCCGGATGCTGAGCCGGACGCTGACCCCGAGGCCGCCGCGCTCGAATCGCTCGCCGCGGGCGAGTTGGTCGACGATTCTGACCTTTTGGACCAGCTCGAACGCCGCGAGCTGATCGTCCAGTCCGAGCGAACCGTTCGCGAGGTCACGCTAACCGACGAGGCTGTGACCGCCCTGATGGAGGGCATCGAAGCCACCGAGACGGTCGACCGCCTCACCCCCGAACTGCTGACCAGCGGCGAGTGGCAAGACGTCGAGTTCACCGAGTACAACGTCGAAGCCGACGCGCCCAGCGTCGAAGGGGGCCGCAAACACATCCTTAGACAGACCGCCGACCGCGTCAAAGACGTACTCGTCGGCATGGGATTCCAGGAGATGGAGGGCCCCCACG